>JACQWZ010000064.1 GCA_016209005.1 Candidatus Kuenenbacteria bacterium | reverse complement strand
ATCATAAGGACTCGATTTTGTAGGGTCAGCTAAGTTTGGATTTACAGACCGAGTTTGAATTAGTTTCTGTAAAAACTCAATCTGTTCCGCTTTTGATTTTTCTATTTCATTTATTATTTTTAATTTAATATTAGTCATAAAAAAATATTATTTTATTTTTTTTACTCCCATACACTGTAGTATAGGAGTAAAAAAATTAGTTTATTTTTCTTGTTCTTTTTAAAATTTCTTTGGCTTTTTTAATTAAACTTCTTTCATCTTTAACCTCTTTTTCAATGTTGATTTCGTCAAAAATATTAAATAAAAGAAAATGTAGAGGATATTTTTTTCTTAAACGCTTCAAAACTAAAAGGAGTATTTATTCTGCTATGATTAGCGTTTCTAATTCTTTCTTTTTCTTTTTTTACTTCTTCTGTAATATCTCTTTGTAACGCCTTAAGATATCCGCCAAATCCTTCCATTAACCAACGTTGAACATTACTTATAGTGCTAAAACCAGTCTTTAATTGTTTTTAAATTTCTTCAAAAGTCAATCCTTTTAATAATTTTTTAGCCACTTGAATTCTACGCGCTAACATTATTGCCTCACCTTCATTTAAAAGATCTTTAAAAAAATTTTCTATTTCTTTTTTATCTTTTAAACAATTTACCATTAAATAAAATTCATCAAGAAGTTTTTGTTTTTCTTTTATAGGAAGTTTATAATGATTAAATCTAGCCATAAATTTAAAAATATAAAAAATTAAATTTCTTTTACTCCCATATACTGTAGTATGGGAGTAAAGATATTGTTTTATTTTTTGTAAAAGTATTTATTTCAAAATTAAACTCCAAATTTGATAGAGAATTCCTAAGGAAAAAATAGCGATAATTAAATAAGCGAGAAAGTGAGGAATATTTATGGAATACATTGGCGTGTCATCGCATTTCTTTTTTGCTTGCCAATACATTAAAATAATCAATATTCCATCTAAACCACCGATAAGCAAACCGGTGATTCCAATAATTTCAATAAAATTAGTTAAGCCAAATAAAAAAACAATCAAAGGAATAAAACAAACCAATATTGTTGAAATCAGTTTGCTTAACTTATAATCATAATGATAAATTTGTTTTAAAGCAAGACCAATGCTTAAAAAAGAAGTAGTAACAGTAAAAAATCCAAAAATAGATCCTAAAAATAATATTTCTTTTCCTAAAGAATTTCCTAAATCAATAATTGCATTTTCTGAAATTGTTTTGCCAATTATACCCACACCGATCAAGCTAAATAAAATATATATAATTAAAGGAATCAAGGTTCCAAAAATAATCGCTTTTTTTAGTAAAAATTTTTTTTCTTTTAACACTATTTCCATAATTGGAATTGCTGAAACTCCGCCTAAGGCAAAAAGAATTACTCCAAAAGGAAGAAAAAAATATCTTAAATCAATTGGTATTAAATTTTCAATTTTTATTTGAGGAAAACCAAAAATAAAAATTATTGAAATAATTATTAGCAAAAAAATAATTATTAAAGATTCTATTTTTGGAATAACTTTTATTCCAAAAAAAATTATTATTGTCGTGAAAATAGAAAAAATTAAACTGTAATCAAAAGAGGATAAAGAGAAAAAATTTCCCAAAATTGAATGTAAAAAATTTCCAGCTATAATAAGATAGGCGAGCAGGGCGCCATAAAAACCAAAACAAACAGCAAAAATTGTCGCTAATTCTCCCCATTTGCCAAGATAAATTTTTGCGTAACCGGTTAATTGGTGATTTTCTTTTGTTCTTAAAACAATTTCGCCGTAGCAAAGATTTAAAGTAAGGACAATTAATCCTAAGCCAATTAAATATAAAAGTCCCGGCATAAAGCCGATTTTAGCGATTACATAAGGAATTCCAAAAATTCCCACACCAATGGTTGTTCCAATTAAAACACAAGTAGCGATGAAAAATGAACGCATAAAAAATGTAAACCCCTCACCCTTTGCCTCTCATTAAAGTTAAAAATTTAGTTTTTTTAATCTCTTTTGCCTAATCGTCAAAGGGTGATGGGTTTACATTTTGATTTTATTACATGTTACTCATTCTGCGGTTTGTCTAACATTATTGGTTCAATGCTTTTTTTGCCTTCAATTATTTTCACTACATCTTTATCAATCTTGGCAAATTCTTTGTAAGCATTATTGTAATGATTAACGGAAGTAGACATACTTAAGCCTAAACGTTTTAAAAAATCTTCGTAACTTAAAATGTGTTTGCCTAATTTTTGAACATTAATTAAAATTTCCTTGGCGCTTTCTTCAATTTGCAAAGCGCGCAAACCTTGCAAAACCGTTTGTAAATAAGCTAAAAACGAAGTCGGCGAAACAATAATCACATGTCTATCTTTAAAAGCGTATTCAATTAAATCGCGGGTATTTATTTGCACAGCGCCAACTTTATTGATTAATAAATCATAATAGATTGCTTCGCTAGGTATAAACATAAAAGCAAAATCCATGGTTTTTTCATCTGGCTTGATATATTTTGAAGTTTCATCAATGCGTGTTTTTAAATCTATTTTAAATTTTCGTTCTAATTTTTCTCTCACTTCTGGATCATTGGTATTTAAAATTTTTTCATAATTTTCTAAACTAAATTTTGAATCTACCGGAATAATTTTATCTTTGACTAATATTATTGCGTCAACGATCGTCCCGTCTTTAAAACTATATTGCATTTGATATGAATTTGGCGGTAAAACATTTTTTAAAGTTTCTTCTAAAAAATATTCTCCTAAAACACCGCGTTGTTTTGGATTTTTTAAAATATCTTGCAAATTTTGCAGTTGGCTGGAAAAATTTATTACTTGTTTATTGGTTTCGTCTAATTTAATTAATTTTTCAGTTACTTGAGTAATTATTTTTGTTGTTTGTCCAAATTGAACTTGATTAGTTCGATGAGTTTCAGCTAATTTGTTATCTAGGGTTTGTCTAAGTTCATGGTTTTGTTCTTTAAGTTGCGTTAAGCGCTCCAGCATAGTTGCTATTTTTTCTCCATCGCCAGTATTTTTAAGTTTAGTCAATAAAAAAATTATCACAGCAAACCCAGTGATTAATAAAATAGTAATTACAATAATAGAAATTATAATTGAAATTTGCATAAAAATAATGTAAACTTCTCGCTTTTTTAAAAAAAGTGAGGAGTAAAAATAAAATTATATTTTTGTTATTTCTTAAAATCAAGAGAGATGAATAAAAATTCTAAGACTGCTAAAAATAAAATAAATAAACTAATATTCCACCAATATAATAAATTTGAACTTTGCAAAATTAAAAAGAAAATAATTAAACTAGAAAACCAAATTGCTTGACGAAAAGCTTAAAAAAAGGCTAAGATAAAATAAAATAAATCCTCCTGTTTCTATTTCAAAAGGATTGGTATTCCACAAAATAATTCCAAATGAAATCCAACAAAAAATCGTACAAATTGTTATTAAAAAAATATATATTTTTAGAGTCATAAATTTTTAGAAATTTCTAATTTGCGCTTGAAATTTTTTTTCTAAATTTTTTATTAATTTTGCTTGCATCGCATCTATTTCATTAATAGTTAAAGTTCTGTCTGATGCTTGATATATAATATGAAAGGCTAAGTTTTTTTTATTTTGACCAAGTTTTTCTCCTTGATAAACATCAAACAGCTCAACTTGTTTTATTAAATTATTGAAATTTTCTATTTCGTTTTTGATAGCGCTATATAAAATTTCGCTATTAACTACAAAAGCTAAATCTCTAACAACTGAAGGAAATTTTTCAAGTTCTTTATAATTTTTTTCTTGAGTTGATGATATTAAATCGTAAAGTTTTTGAAAATTTATTTCAGCAACAGCGACTTGTTTTTTGATTCCTAAATTTTCAGCAATTTGATTATCTAATTGTGCTACTATTCCAATATTTTTATTAGAAACATTTATTTGAGCAATTATTTTTTTGTCTGCCCATCCTTGGTAAATTTCAACTGGTTCAAAATTAACTTCTAAGCCAAAATTATTCATTAAATATTCTACAATGCCTTTAATGGTATAAAAAAGATTATTGTCTTTGCTGGCAGCAACCACAATCCCTAAATATTTTTCTTGTTTAGGCAAAGTTTCTTTGCTTTCATTATCTTTATTAATATCTCCTTGTAAATTTAAAAAGATATTGCCAATTTCAAATAAATTAATATTTTCATATTTAGCTTGATTGATTTTAATATTTTTTAAAAGACTTGGAATTAAACTTGGTCTTAATATTGTTAAATCTTCAGACAAAGAATTAGCTAATTTTATTGTTTGCGATAATTCAATATTTAATTTTTTAAGTTGATCTTCGCTTACAAAAGAATAATTATAAACCTCAGTTAATTTTGCGCCATTTGATAAAATATTTTTTATTTTTCTTTCTAATAATCGTTCATTATTAATTTCGGGCGCTTGCATTGTAATCTTTGGCATTTCAGGATCTAAATT
>JACQWZ010000063.1 GCA_016209005.1 Candidatus Kuenenbacteria bacterium | reverse complement strand
TATCAACAATTAAATCCAGCGCAACTCAAACGCGATATTAAAAAACAGCAAGATTTACTTTATGAAGCATCTTGTAAAAAACAATCGCATATAACAATTGTATCACAAAAACAGGTCGAAATTTTTAAAAAATCATCTGCTCCTTTGGCAACATTTTTAGTTGCAGAGCCGATGAAAGTTCGGCAACATTCCTTAATTGCTTGACACGGGACGTGCACTCGTTCATGTTATAGGTAACACTTTTCCACAAATTAAATAAAAAAATTAATCCTACTTATCAACAGCAGGATTAATATTGAAAAAATATTGCAATTTTTAATTTTCGTATTTTTATTTTCTTAACGCGCCACTCCTCAATTCTCCCCCTCCATGATGGGAGGGATTAGGGGAGGGTGATGAAACACATACCCCTCTCCCCAACCCTCTCCCACAAGGGGAGAGGAGGAAATTAAAAATATCAGGAGTTACGCACTATTAATGTGCATTTGGCTAATATTAGCTAAAAATGAAAAATTAACAAAAATTCAATTTTCGCTAACTTTAGCCATTTTTTGATTAAACTGCGTAAGTCCTGAATATAGTATTTTGTAATTCAAGGTCATTTAAACAAAGTTACTTTAAACTCTTCATCAAGCACTTCAAATTTTGGTTCTGTGTTATTGTTTTCTTTCATTAAACGGATAATTTTTTGAATTCCCGTGCCTAAACTTTCTATATAATGCAAATTATCTAGAACTCTTACAATAAAATGATTTCTTGTTTGCTGAGCGTATAAAATATTATTTAAAGTAATTGTGTTTGGTAATCGACCGGGACTATAAATTTCCATTCTATCTTTAAACATAAAAATTCTAATATTAGAACCGATAATACTGTAATTTCTATGCGCCACCGCATTAATCACAACCTCTCTAATGGCTTCTATTGGATATTCTGTTTTATATATTCGTTTAAATCCTTCTATTTCCGAAGGATTTTTCATATAAAATTTAATAATTTTTTCAGCTTCATCTATTTGCAACGGCAAAATATTATTAATTTCTTTTTTATCAAGCATTGTGCTCGCCATATCTTTGCCATCAAATATTGCTAATTTGATTACTGCCTGCGGAAAAAATTTTTGCGGATCTTTCCCAAACAACAAAAGCCCGCCGACCGTAGTTGTTAAATTATTATTATTTTGTTTTAAAATTTTTAAATTACAAAACAATTGTTCTAAATCAATTGATTCATTGTAAATATCTTTATTATAAACTTGATGAAAATATTGATTGACTTTATTTTGATCTATATCTGTTAGTGAACTTTCTTTTACTGGGCATTGATCATAATCAATAATTCCTGCATCTTGATAAATTCTCCCCAATTCTTCTCTTGAGGCTTTTCTTTTTGTTGTCCCAACTCTAATATAAAATACCCCTTTGTTTGTTTGATGTGGTCGAAAAGCACTCTTAGAAATTTCAATAGCAACAATTCGTTTATTTTGAATTTCAGAAATAAAAAAATAAACAGAAATTTCAGGCAAAATATTTTGTCGAACAATATTCATTATTTTTTCCTCTAATTGTTTTGTTTCCTCTAATCCTTTTATCTCTCCATTATCTTTTACTCCTAAAATAATTATTCCTCCTTCTGTATTTACGAAAGCGCAAATTTCAGCCGTCAAATCATCAATATTTGACAACTCTTCTTTAAATTCTACAAACAAACTCTCTCCATCAATAATCGCTTTTTTAATTTTTTTCTCAAAATCTACATTCATAAATACAGGAGTTACGCACTATTAATGTGCATTTGGCTAATATTAGCCAAAAATAAAAAATTAACAAAAATTCAATTTTCGCTAACTTTAGCCATTTTTTGATTAAACTGCGTAAGTCCTGAAATAAACAAATAACAAATAATTTACATTTTTTTAATTTGCAAGAAATCCAATTCCATCGGAGTTTCTCGTCCAAAAACAGAAATTGAAACTTTAATTCTGCCGCGAGTTTCGTCTATTTCTAAAATTTTTCCTTCAAAATTTTTAAACGGTCCATCCACAATTTTGATTGGATCATTTACAGCAACATCAATTTTATATTTCGGTTCTTCTATTTTCATTCGCTTTTGCAAAGATTTAATTTCTTCTTCCGAGATAGGCGTTGGCGTAATTCCTGTGCCTATAAAACCCGTAACTGAAGGAGTATTTCTAATAACATACCACGAGTCATCAGTCACAATCATCTCTACTAAAATATATCCTGGAAAAATTTTTTCTATTACAGTTTTTCTTTTTCCGCCTTTAAATTTTATCTTTTTTTCAGTTGGAATCAAAATATTAAAAATTTTATCTTCCATACTCATAGACTCTATTCTTTGTTTAAGGTTGGAAGCGACTTTTTCTTCATATCCAGAATAAGTATGCAAGACATACCACTGACGCCCTTCTTGTAATATTTGTTTTGCCATATAAAATAGCTTTTAGCTTTTAGGAAATTAGTAATAAAAAATTAAAGTAATTTTTCTACCACTAAAGTTAAAAAATAATCAATGATGCCTAAAAAAACAGCTAAAGCAATACTAATTCCAATCACATTTAATGTATGATTAATAGCTTCTTTTTTAGTTGGCCATGTAACTTTTTTTAATTCAGTTTTTGAATCTTTAAAATATTGAATAAGTTTATTTGTCATATTTTATTACAATAACTTTAATTAAAAATATTGTCAACAAATTTGTCAACAACTGTTATTTATGATAGTATAAATTAACTTTTAACTTGTCGTATCGGAATTTGAATATTTAGTTATATCGGAAAATATTTGATAATAATTATAAATTATAAATTCAGGACTTACGCAGTTTAATCAAAAAATGGCTAAAGTTAGCGAAAATTGAATTTTTGTTAATTTTTCATTTTTAGCTAATATTAGCCAAATGCACATTAATAGTGCGTAACTCCTGAAATTTTAAATTTTAAATAAAATCCTAAATGTTTAAATTTTTAAATTAATTTATTATTTCAGGACTTACGCACTATTAATGTGCATTTGGTTAATATTAGCCAAAAATAAAAAATTAACAAAAATTCAATTTTCGCTAACTTTAGCCATTTTTTGATTAAACTGCGTAAGTCCTGAAAATGCGAATTAGCATATAATTGTATTGATTGTTCTACTTGTTATAAAATTTATTATTGCCAAGAATGTAAAAATTACAATGACTCTTGGTTTTTATATGATTGTCGAAACTGTTCTAGTTGTTTTAGTTGTGTTAATTTAAGAAATAAACAATATCATATTTTTAACAAGCCATATTCAAAAGAAAATTATTTTAAAGAACTTAATATTTTGGGCGTTGAGAATTCAATGAAAATAAATAGCGCTCAAATTATTTTTAGAAATTTTTCCATCCAATGTATTCATAAGGCTTTAATGAATACAAAAAGCGTTAGAGTTTCTGGTAATTGGTTAGAAGAGTGTAATAATGTTTTAAATTCATATGGATGCCGAAATGTAGAAAAATCTAAAAATATTTTTGGTATTATTGACGCTAAAGACTGTATGGATTATTTTTATTGGGGCAGAAGCTGTGAATTAATATACGAAACAAGTAATTGTGGTTATAATTGTTCAAAAATGTTTTTTAACAATGAATCATTTTCGAGTTGTACTGAATTACAATATTGTGATAATTGTATTTCGTGTCAATATCTTTTCGGTTGCATCGGCCTTCGTCATAAACAATACTGCATCCTCAATAAACAATACACAAAAGAAGAATATGAAAAATTAGTGCCGAAGATAATAGAACACATGAACGCTCAACCATATGTTTCGCGAATTTCCAATT
>JACQWZ010000053.1 GCA_016209005.1 Candidatus Kuenenbacteria bacterium | reverse complement strand
TTCTTTCTCGATTAAAAATTCCTAAAATCCCAACCTTCTTAGCTCCAGAATAATTAAGGTAAAAAAGAAAAAAATAACTCAAATTTTAACTAAGATTAGCATCAAAACAGCTATTGTAGTGTAGTGGCTGTTTTTTTTATGTTTAAATTAGCCAAGAAAAAAGGCATGTGTTAAAGGTGGGTTCTATAATAATTTGCATAATTTTCTTTTAAAAGGCGAGTGTCACCTTTTTAAAAAAATAAAAAAGAAAAATAAAATAAAACATCGCGAATTAAATATAAAAATCCTAATAATAAAAAAATTCCAATTATTTTAATAATTGTTAAAGAAGAAATATTAATGGTGTGGTTTGATTTTTTGTTTCCATAAAATACATTAGATATTTTTACTGAATGATAATGATTTTATAAAATTTTCCATCAAATCAAAATCAGGTTGTCCGTTTTTAGCAGGCAGTTTAATTTTTATTCGTTTTATTCTATCTTGACTACACTTTCTGCCATAATTATAGCGATATTGCTCTAAATTAAGAATGGTTGCTAAAAACATTGCGACATACTTATTCATTTTAAATTTAGGAATAAGTTTTTCCACATGATCGCTTGCTGAAAATTTTTCTGGCTGATAAGAGCAATAGCCTATAACTGCGCTATCAATAGTCAAAACATTTCCTTCCTCTGTATAAAAATTATAGAATCCCTCTACCCCATTATTTGTTGCTTGGGTTGTAATAAAAGGATATTTCCCTGCTCCATATTCTTCTAATTCAAGCAGTGGCGTTGTTTTGCTTCCCTTAATTTTAAATAGATTATTTAAATTAAATTTTTTCCAGCTATCAATATTTAATTCAATTTTTTTATTTATAATAGGTTTTTGTTCTGGATAATTAATTTTATTTTTAATAGCTTTAATATAATTTTCCATATATTGCCAATCTGGTTGTCTATTTTTGACAGGAAGTTTAATTGGTGTTTTTATCATTCTTTCAATCCTCCATTTTCTACCATAGCTAAATCTATTTCTTTCTCTATAAATTACCGTATTTAAAAACATTGCAATATTTTCTGTAATATCTTGTTTAAATTCTTTTTTAATCCTTAAAATATTAATACTATGAGAACATGTAAAATCTTTTTCCTGATAAAATGCCCTTGCCATACTATTTCCGTCGTTCACGACCGTAATCGCATTTTTAAAAAAATTTTTGTATCTGATTTGTTAACATAGGCAGTTATGCCATTATTATATTCACTGGCAGAAACAAAAGGTATTTTTTCTTTCTCATCTTGTTCCGGTTTGTTATTGTAAAAACCTTTTTCTATATCAAAAACATCGCTAAATAAATATTTTTTCCATTTTTTTATATTTAAAACATTTTTCATTTTTTAGAGCTAAAAACTTTAAAAGCAATAAAATTTAAAACCGATTGTTCAAAATTTTCCATAGAAAGTGTTGAGTAATCTGTTTCCATATAAGCCTCTGCTACCCATTCATCTTCCGCTGAAACCACTTTATTTACACTAAATCCATCCTCACTCTTTCTGTTTATAAAATAAGAAATCCATTTTTCTTTTATTTTATCCCACTTACCATAGGCATCAATTCTTCCTTTAATTTTTCTCTTAATAAATCCGTCATCCTTGTAATAGCCAAAATAAGTCTCTTTATTTTTTGGATGGGGTTTATGCGCCGTGAAAATCATTACACAAGACACTATATTAACATTAGAATTAAAAAATAATTCATTAGGCATTGACAAAACAGCTTCCAATGTGTGTTTTTCTAATAATTGTTTTTTAAATTCATAAACTTTTTCGGTTTGCGCTAAAGCGCTTTGCATTGGCACAATTGCGACACAAATTCCGCCATCAACTAAACACTCCAAATTATTGAGTATAAACTCTAATTCGTCAGTATCTTTTTTTTTATCTCCCTTGTATGGAGGATTTAAAAATCCCACCGTTGGCTTTTGAGCTTTAACTATATTTATTATTTCTTCATTAAAACAGCTCCCATTTATTATGTTTGTTTTGCCATCTTGATGAATATACATATTTGAAACCGCAAGGGCAAAAATATGAGATTGATATTCAATGCCAATAAGTTGTTTTGCTTTGATATTTTTTATTGTTTCTTGATCGCCTTTTGCATCTTGGACCATTTTTTCCATCGCGCTGATCAAAAAACCGCCGGTGCCCGCGCAGTTATCATAAGCGATTGTATTTTTATTAACTTGAGCTAATTCTGAAAAAAATTCAGTAATATGCGGAGGAGTTAAAACAATGCCTAATCCTTTATCGCTGTTAGCGTAGCGTAAAAACTCAATGTACAATTGTCCCAAAACATCAAAATATTTATACGTTTTAATAAATGAATTTATATTTTCATCAATTTCATCAATCAATTCTTTTAATACTTTATCTTTTGTTGATAACGAGGTATCAGTTTTTATAAAACTAAATTGAATATTAAGATTATCTAAATTTTTACCACTGATATTTGCGTTTTTCAATTCATTAAATACGGTTTGGATTAAAGCATTTGATAAATCCTGAGGAGTTCTATGTGATTTGTAAGAATTCTTAAATGCGGGATTTTCTAAAGCTATTAAAATACAACTTATTAATAAACCTCTTTGACTTTCAAGAATTTTGTTTGAATGCAGTTTTTCATTCAATTGTTTTGCAAAATCCAATAAGGCATTATAATCCTGCCTAAATTTTTCAGGACTTTTTAGATAACCATCTAAATAGTTTTGCGCTGTTAAAAGTTTGTCTCCAAAAAATGGAATAGCTTTTTTTTCGTTTTTAAGCTGTAAAAAATGAGAAATTTTTAAATGTTTTATATCTTCGCCACTGACAGCAATAGACAAAACATCAAATTCTTTGGATAAATATACAGAATAAAGTAATGCCCCATCAACTGCATAATTAGAAAATTTATCTTTATTTTTGCTTTCATGTTTAGAAATATCAGCCTTACATTCAATTACAATAAGTAAATTAGAATTATTTTTAAAGGTTATCAAAAATTCGGGCTTGCCTTTTCCGCCGCCTTTTTTTGAAGCTGTTTTTAATAATTTATCTATTTTGGGAATGTCAGAAGCTTGTTCTTCTATTTCTACTAAATTTTTAAATTGTTCAAAATGAGAACGAATAATGCTTTCTGTTTTTCTTTCATTAACCATATTGATTATTTTACCCTAAATTTTTAATAAAGGCAATAAGTTTTTTTCATTTTCAGAAAGATTGCCGATGATGGCTAAATTTAATTTATTGGTTTTAAAAATTTTTTTCGCCGCTTTTTGAACATCATTAATGGTTATTTTTTCTATCTCAACTATTTTTTCTTCCGGCGTTTGAATTTTTTGAGAAGAAAAAAGTTCTTTTAATCCGTACCAATTGCAAATAAAATCCGTATTATCTGTTTCTAAAAGCAGATTTCCTTTTAAATATTCTTTAATTTTATTTAACTCCACTTTTGATATTTTAATATTTTTCAATTTATTAAATTCTTTTAAAATTATTTTAATCGCTTGATCAATTTTATTGATATTCAAACCAGCGCTGACAACCAAGGCTCCAGTTTCGTCAAAATAATTAAGCGAAGAATAAATATAATAAGCCAATCCCTTTTTTTCTCTAATTTCTGTAAAAAGTCTTGAGCTTGCGGTCCCGCCTAAAATAGTGTTTAAAATTTGATAAATTGTTTTTTTGCGATTATTATAAAAAAGTTCATTTGATTTTAAACTTAAACATAGATGCGCTTGATCCGTGTCTTTTTTGCGCAATAAAATTTGGGGTTTATTTTGTTGATCTTTCGCTTTTATGAATTTTTTTGTTGAGTTGTTTTTAATTTTATTAAATCCCGTAGGATGTTTACTATCCAACGGGGTAAATAATTTTTCCACTTCTTCAACTATTTGCTTATGTTTTATATCTCCAGCCACACTAATAACCATATTTGAAGGTTGACATAAATTCTGAATATATTTTAAAAAATCTTTTTGGGTAATTTTTTTTATAATTTCTTTTTCTCCCAAAGGATCAAATCCCAAAGCTTGATTTTTCCACATTAACTGGTGAATTAAAAAAGAAACAAGCGATTGAGGATTGTCTAAATACATATTGATTTCTTCAAGAATTACTCCTTTTTCTTTTTTAATTTCTTTTGGTTTTATCAAAGAATTTAAAACTAAATCTGAAAGGAATTCAATTCCAAGTTTAAAATGTTTTTTTGGCACTTTAGTCCAAAAACCCATATGATCAATGGAAGTAAAAGCGTTAACTTGTCCGCCGACTTTTTCAATTGTTTCTGAAATTTGTTTTTGAGTCGGTCTTTTTTTTGTTCCCTTAAAAAACATATGCTCTAAAAAATGAGAAATGCCATTGTTGTTTTTATTTTCGTATCTTGATCCCGCGCCAATTAAAATAATAGATGCCATATGCCATAGATTTCATCCTCGGCATCTCGCTCGTAATAATTCTCAAACCGTTTTTTAAAATTGTTTTTTGAAAATTTTGCATATATTTAAAATAATGGTAAAAATAATTATTATGTCATCTTCAATTTTACGCTTAATATACATATAAAATTAACAATTATGCCAAAATCAAACTACTCGTTCATTTTAGCATAAGATAATAAAAAAGAAATTACAACATAGAAGATCTACCGTTTTGGCCGATGACTGGTCTTTTTGTAAAATTTTATTGTGATTATTTTCGTTTTTTTATTTTCTCACTATTTTTTATAATACCTATAATAACCAATGATACCACTAATCAAAAATGATCCTTCGGCGACAACTCCCATTAGTCAGGACTTACGCAGTTTAATCAAAAAATGGCTAAAGTTAGCGAAAATTGAATTTTTGTTAATTTTTCATTTTTAGCTAATATTAGCCAGATGCACATTAATAGTGCGTAACTCCTGAAATTATAAATGGAAGTGTTAAATCGACCATAAAAAATCCTAAATAAATTTTAAAGATAAAAGTGGATAGTTGGACGTCGCACGTCCGACCATTACTAATTTTAATTTGGAGGTTCAACCTTAGAAATTAGAAATTTTAGATTTTAAATTTAAAGAAAGAAATCAATGTGAGGAGATTCAACCTTTCCGACGTTCCAGTCGGAATGAAATAGGAAAGGTTGAACCTCAAGAAAGAAAATTTGAATTTTTTTATTAAAATGTTATTATGTTTTTAATGTCATTATATTTTTTTATTTTTTAAATTATATCACACAACGCAACATTATTCAATTATGAATTTAATTATTGTGGAATCGCCGACTAAGGCGAGGACGATTGGAAAATTTTTAGGTTCTTCTTATAAAGTAGAATCTTCTTTTGGACATATTCGCGATTTGCCAAAAAGTGAAATGGGAATTGAAATAGAAAATAATTTTAAACCAAAATATGTCATTCCAGACAAAGCTAAAAAGAAAGTTAGCGAATTAAAAAAAATGGCGCAAAAAGTTGATTCAATTATTTTAGCGACTGATGAAGACAGAGAAGGGGAAGCGATCGCCTGGCACCTCACCCAAGTCTTGGGACTTGGGAAATCCCAAACTCCAAACCCCAAACCCCAAACAAATCTAAAATCCAAAATCCAAAATCTAAAATTTTTTCAAAGGATTGTTTTTCATGAAATTACAAAAGGGGCCATTTTTAACGCTCTAAAAAATCCGAGAGAAATTGATATAAATCTTGTTGACGCGCAACAAGGTCGACGAATTTTAGATCGTTTGGTTGGTTATGAATTATCTCCTTTTTTATGGAAAAAAGTGGCGCGAGGTCTTTCAGCTGGTCGCGTTCAATCAATCGCTGTTCGTTTAATTGTTGATCGGGAAAGAGAAATTGAAGCTTTTAAATCGGAGGAATACTGGTCTGTTGAAGCAAAGCTTCAACAGCAATTAACAATTAACAATCAACAATTAACAATTAATAATAAAAATCAAGAAGAAAAAAATGAAGATAAAAAATTAATCAACAATCAACAATCAACAAAAGAATTTATTGCTAAACTTTATAAAATAAATAATAAAATTCTTGATAAATTGGCTATTAAAAACAAAAAAGAAGCTGATGAAATTTTGAAAGATTTAGAGGGCGCGGAATATAAAGTGGTCGATATTAAAAAAAGAGAAATTAGAAAAAGTTCAAACGCTCCTTTTATTACTTCCACTCTTCAACAAGAAGCAAATCGCAGATTGGGTTTTTCCGCAAAACAAACGATGATGATTGCTCAACAACTTTATGAAGGAATTGGATTAGGCAAAGAAGGTTCGATCGGTTTAATCACTTATATGCGCACAGATTCTTTTAATTTGGCGGAAAATTTTTTAGAAAAAACTCAAAATTATATTAAAAAAAATTTTGGTCCAGAATACGCATTAGATCAATTTCGCAAGTTTAAAATTAAATCTAAATTAGCTCAAGAGGCGCACGAAGCCATTAGACCAACTGAAATTATTAGATCTCCAGAAATAGTTAAAGATTTTTTAGATAGAAATCAATTTAAACTTTATCAATTAATTTGGCAAAGAACATTAGCTTGTCAAATGAAAGAAGCTATTTTTGATTCTACAACTGTAGACATTGAAGCATTGTCACAAGAACAAAAAAACAAAAAAACAAAAAAACAAAGTTACATTTTTAGAGCAAGCGGTTCCATAATAAAATTTGATGGATTCCTAAGAGTGTACCCTGTTAAAATTGAAGAAAATATTTTACCATCGCTTAAAATTAATGAAATTTTAAATTTAATTAAACTTGCGTCTAATCAACATTTTACTCAACCGCCGGGTAGATACAGTGAAGCCGCTTTAATTAAAACTTTAGAAGAAAATGGAATTGGTCGTCCTTCAACTTACGCTCCGACAATTAGCACGATTGTTGAGCGAAATTATATTATTAAAGAAAATAAATATTTAAAACCTACCGAAGTGGGGATTTTAGTTAATGATTTATTAGTTGAACATTTTCCTAAAATTGTTGATATTAAATTTACCGCTCAAATGGAGGATGATTTGGATCAAGTGGCTCAAGGAGAAATAAAATGGCAACCAATAATTGAAAAATTTTATAATCCATTTAAAGAAAATCTTTTACAAAAAGAAAAAGAAGTTTCAAAAAAGGCGCTTACAGAAAAAGAAAGCGATGAAAAATGTGATAAATGCGGCAAGCCAATGGTGATAAAATTAGGTCGTTTTGGAAAATTTTTAGCTTGCACCGGATTTCCTGATTGCAAAAATACAAAACCCTTAGAAAAAAACTTGAGAGAAATGGAACTTTCTAAAGAAAAATGCGAGAAATGCGAAGCCGATATGATTATTAAACACGGTAGATTTGGACCATTTCTTTCTTGTTCAAAATATCCAGATTGTAAAAATATAAAATCAATTAAAAAATCAGTTGGCGTAAAATGTCCGCAATGCAATAAAGGTGAAATCGTTGAAAAAAAATCAAAAAAAGGAGGACGAACTTTTTACGCTTGCGATCAATATCCAGATTGTAAATTCGCCCTTTGGCAAAAACCAATCGATAAAAAATGCGAGAAATGCGGGAGTTTAATGGTAATGGCGAAAGATGATGAAGTGAAGTGTAGCAATAAAGAATGTCGGTAATTTAAGATTTAAGATTTAAGATTTAAGATTTAAGATTTAAGATTTTAGATTTCTAATTTTTAATAAAATCTAAAACTCAAATGACAAATTTCTAATGACAAATAACAAATCAATGTTAAAGCTTGTCCCGAGCGGAGTCGAGGGATCTAAATGATAAATAAATAAAGTTTAAAAAATTAAGACATTAGAAATTATTTAAAAATTAAAAATTAGAAATTAAAAATTGCAAAAATTTTTCTTAAAATTTTTGCTTATTCTATGACTCAAAATCAATTACAAAAATTTATTATTTTTTTGCAGAAACAAAAAGATGAGTAATATGAATTGAGTCAAAAATCATATGATATACTGGTTTCGTTTTAGATTTCCCTTTTCTATGTTAATTTTTTATGTTAAAATGTAGATATAAAATAATTTTAATTTTTAACAAAAATTTATGTCTACAAAAATTAAACTTACGCCGGAACAAAAAGAGAAAT
>JACQWZ010000055.1 GCA_016209005.1 Candidatus Kuenenbacteria bacterium | reverse complement strand
TTGAAAAGATATTTCTGTGGATAACTTATAGAATTTACTACACTACGATTTTTAAATAAAAAAAGAGGTAGAATGGCTTAGATTAGCCAAATTCTACCTCTTAAATTCCGAATTCTTCCCGTCATCTGTCAAAGACGGGGTATAAAATCAGGAGTTACGCACTATTAATGTGCATTTGGCTAATATTAGTTAAAAATGAAAAATTAACAAAAATTCAATTTTCGCTAACTTTAGCCATTTTTTGATTAAACTGCGTAAGTCCTGAAAATGTTAATACTTTTTTTTGTGGGTGAATTATGGAAAGATAAAAAATTTTTCAGTCCATAGACTGTTCTATGGACTATTGGCTAATATTAACTAAAAAGTATTATTTGTAATAAAAGATAAAAATAAAAAACAGTCCGTTAGTTAACAGGCTGTTTTTTATTTTTATGTTCTGCGTTTTGCATTCTACATTCTACATTCTTAATTCTGCATTCTAGTAATCCATTCCCATTCCACCACCCATGCCACCTGGCATTTCAGCCATTCCATGATTCGATGAACCACAAATATTTTTCCTTTCTGGGAGATCGGTGATTACTGCTTCGGTTGTTAATAACATTGAAGCAATGGAGGCCGCGTTTTGTAAAGCGGAACGAGTAACTTTTGTTGGATCAATAATTCCAGCTTTTATTAAATCTTCATATGTGTCAGTTAAAACGTTATAACCCGTGGTTCCTTTTGATTTTTTAACTTCTTCAAGAACAATCGAATCGTCTTTGCCAGCATTTTTGGCAATTTGTCTCAAAGGAGATTCCAACGCTTTTCTTAAAATATTAATTCCAATTTTTTCTTCTCCATCTACCTCAATTTTATCTAAAATAGGAATGCATCTTATCAAAGCAACTCCGCCGCCAACAACAATGCCTTCCTCAACAGCCGCTTTGGTCGCTTCTAAAGCGTCTTCAACCCGGTGTTGTTTTTCTTTTTGTTCTGTTTCAGTTACCGCGCCAACTTTTAAGACCGCGACTCCGCCACTTAATTTTGCCAATCTCTCTCTAAGTTTTTCTTTATCAAAATCAGAAGTCGCTTTTTCTAATTCTTTTCTAATTTGAGCCACGCGATTTTCAATGGCTTTTTTATCTCCTTTACCTTCTATAATCGTTGTATTTTCTTTATCAGAAATAACTTTTCGAGCTTGACCTAACATTTCAAATTCGGTATTTTCTAGTTTTAATCCAATCTCTTCAGAAATTACTTTGCCGCCAGTTAAAATGGCAATATCTTCCAATGTTTCTTTTTTACGATCTCCAAACCCCGGAGCTTTAATAGCTAAAGTATTAAAAGCGCCTCGAAGTTTATTTACAACTAAAGTGGCTAAAGCTTCGCCATCAACTTCATCGGCAATAATAACTAAATCTTTTTTGCCAGATTGGGCCATTTTTTCCAATAAAGGTAAAATTTCGCTAATGCTGGATATTTTTTTATCAGTAATTAAAATAGAAGCGTTATCAAATTCGGCTTGCATTTTTTCCGCGTCAGTAATCATATATGGAGAAACATAACCTTTATCAAATTGTATTCCTTCAACTACTTCTTTTTCAATAGCAAAAGATTGTCCTTCTTCAACAGTGATGACGCCATCTTTTCCAACTTTTTCCATGGCTTCGGCAATAATTTTGCCAATTTCTTTATCATTTGCGGAAATGGCGGCGACTTGTTCTATTTCTTCTTGATTGGAAACTGGCTTGGAAATTTTTTCTTTCAATTCTTTAATGATCGCGTTGACTCCTTTTTCAATTCCTTTTTTGATAACCATTGGATTTGTTCCAGCGGTAACATTTTTTAATCCTTCGGCAATTATACTTTGAGCTAAAATAGTCGCTGTCGTTGTTCCATCTCCAGCGACGTCATTGGTTTTAGTTGCGACCTCTTGAAGAAGTTGAGCCCCAACATTTTCAAATTTATCTTCCAATTCTATTTCTTTAGCAACAGTTACGCCATCGTTGGTAATGGTTGGCGAGCCAAAACCTTTATCTAAAGCGACATTGCGACCCTTAGGTCCCAAAGTAATTTTTACCGCGTTGGCTAATATATTCACTCCTTTTAATAAACTTTGACGAGCTTTTTCGTCAAACAAAATTTGTTTAGACATAGAATAATAAAATTTATCAGATAAATTTTATTAATTTTCAATTTTCAATTTTCAATTTCCAATCAATTTTCAATGACACAATTTTTAAATTTTTAAAAAATTAAAAATTAATACAAAATATATTTTCTGATATTATAAAAATAAAAAAAATAAATAACTTTAAACTTTTAACTTTTTTAGTTGGCTTGCTTATTATGTATTTCCCTAAAAGCTAACAGCTAAAAGCTAATTTAAAATTGCCATAATATCGCTTTCATTGATAACTAATAATTCTTGGTCGTCAATTTTTATTTCATTTGGGCTGTATTTAGTAAATAAAACTTTATCTCCGACCTTGACTTCCATTGAAGCTCTTTTGCCGTTGTCTAAAAGTTTTCCAGGACCAACAGCGATTACTTCACCTTGTTCTGGTTTTTCTTTATTCATTGTTTCTGGCAAAATAATGCCAGACTTTGTGATTTCATCTTTTTGAATGGGTTTTATGATCACACGATCATTTAAAGGAATTATTTTCATAAAAAAATATTAAAAAAAATAAAAAATGTTTTCGACCTTATTATAATTTTTATTATTAACTATTTTTTTAAAAAATGCAAAATTTTTTATCCAAATATTATCCACAATTTATTGTAGGGGCGCGATGCATCGTGCCCCTACTGCATAATGCCAGATACATATTGGACTCCATAAGGCCATAGCTTTATGAAAATACAAAGTATCTATAGAGGTATTAAAGGATTTGTAAAATTGTATGAATATGGGTATAAATATACCTATATGATTACAAAAAAAGCCAAATATAAGGCCAAAGTATTGATATTTTGGGAAAAGCATGGTCTTGTGGCTACTTTAGATGCTTTTCCTTATAAAAGGTCGACTCTTTTTCTTTGGAAAAAAGAATTAAAACAAGAAGATGGCAAATTAGAGGCGTTGAATGACAAAAAACGCACTCCA
>JACQWZ010000054.1 GCA_016209005.1 Candidatus Kuenenbacteria bacterium | reverse complement strand
TTCAATTTTCGCTAACTTTAGCCATTTTTTGATTAAACTGCGTAAGTCCTGATATTATGGAATTTTAGCTAACGTGGTTAGAAAGAAAAATCAAAAAATTATTTTTAAACTTTTAAATCAAGTAAAAAAATATCTTCTTGGTTAAAATGGAGGGTAAGACAAAAGAAATATAAAAGGGTTGATCCTTTAATTTGTAAAATCTGCGGTCAAGAAATGATTTTAAAAGAACTAAGTTTTTATTCATCTACTTTTGAAAGGATGTGGATTAAAACGTTTTAAGATGCTTTCCAAGGGTGAATTACGCCCAAATAAAGATTTTTAACCTTAATTTTTTATTTTTCAAAAATTCACTAATATTTTTTAAAATTTACCTTAAATTTTATAATTTTGACGATTAATTTAAATAGTACAATTATTTTTCTTAAAATAATGTTAAATTAGTTGTGTTTTTATTAAAATATTGAAATTCCGATACTATAAAGGCTATAAAATAATGTTAAATTAGTTGTGTTTTATTAAAATATTGAAATTCCGATACTATAAAGGCTACAAGCTAATTCCTCACTTCCACTTTTCCCACATATCTCCTCGCCTTATCGCGCATTTTTTTTAATGTTTCTATTGGATATGGTTTTACTTTTTTATATTTTTCATCAATCATTTTTTCACTTGGAACAAATTGTTGCAAAAAATATTTTTTAGCTGGTGAAATTTCTCTGGCAATTTGCAAAATATCTTCTTCTTTATGAAGACCCGGCGCTATTGTTGTTCGAAATTCATAATCAATTCCAGAATTTTTTATTATTTTAACACTTTCTTTTATTTTTTTCAAATCTACTTTTACTCCCACCACTTTTTTATAATGATTTTTAAATTTTGATTTGTCATTTTGATTTTTGATTTTTGATTTTTGATTTTCTAATGGTGCTTTAATGTCCATTGCCAGATAATCAATTAGTTTTTTATCAATCAATTTTTTTAGCATTTTCGGGTTAGTTCCATTAGTATCTAATTTTATTAAAAATCCCATTTTTTTTATTTTGGCTAAAAATTCTGGCAAATCTTTATGCAATGTTGGTTCTCCGCCAGTCACGCAAACTCCATCGATTAATCCTTTTCTTTTTTTTAAAAACTCAAAAATTTCTCCTTCCATTATTGTTAATTGTTGATTGTTATTTGTTAATTGAACCAGCTCTGGATTATAACAAAATTTACATCTAAAATTACACCCCTGCGTAAAAATAATAGCACAAATTTTGTCTGGATAATCAATTAAAGATATTTTTTGTATTCCTCCGAATAACATAAAATAGGCAAAAATTTTAGGAAAAATTTTTGCAATTTCTAATTTCAGGACTTACGCAGTTTAATCAAAAAATGGCTAAAGTTAGCGAAAATTGAATTTTTGTTAATTTTTCATTTTTAGCTAATATTAGCCAAATGCACATTAATAGTGCGTAACTCCTGAATTTCTAATTTTTAATTTCTAATCAATTTTTAATGACTCAATTTTCAAACAAATATTTTAATGTCTTAATTTTTAAATCTCAAATCTCAATATCAAATATCAAATAAAATTTCAAATCTCAATGTCCAATGTCCAATAAAATCTCAAATTTTTCTAATAAATCATATTTTTCATTTTTGGATTTTGAGATTTTATTTGTCATTGGGATTTGGATATTGGGATTTATAAAATATTTTTTTCTTCCCTAAAAAGCTACAAAGCTATCAGCCAAAGGCTGATCACCCTCTGGGTGACAAGCTACAAGCTAATTCAAACCACTTCTTTTAAATAACATTTTTCGCAAGCTATTGTTTTATATTCCCATTCCCTGGGATAATAAGAAATTATTTCTTTTTGACAAAATGGACAATTTGTTTTTATTGGATTGATGTAAAATAAATTTTTTACTCGATTTTTGGTTCTGACATCTGGATAATGATGTGGCAAAGGGATAGAATATTTTTTGTAAAATTGAATCTCTTCTCGTTTTAAATTAAACGGCCGTCCAGTTTCTTCGCATATAAATATTTTTTCAGCCATTTCTTCTTCTGCAATTGAAACATCATCAATATATGGACTTATAGACGCGTCTGGCACAATTGTTTCTCCTAATTCTTCCCAATTTCCTTTAAATTTAATAATTTCTTCTTTTGTTTTAGGAAAAAATATTCCAGCCAAAGATAAATTATATCCGCCACGCGCCATTTTGTAAGGAAAAAATTCTTCGTATGATCCATCATTTTCCATCGCTGTTTTAATTTTAGCAACTAAAGCGCGATAATCTTCTTTAGAATATTGTTTATTTAAAATAGAATAACTTTTACTTTTCAATCCAACGCATCCAAAACAATTTTCACACCCAAAACAATAATCAAGATATTCGCTTTCACGACAATCGACGCAATAATTAGAATGTTTCATATTGTATACTGGTTTCGTTTTAGATTTCCCTTTTCTATGTTAATTTTTTATGTTAAAATGTAGATATAAAATAATTTTAATTTTTAACAAAAATTTATGTCTACAAAAATTAAACTTACGCCGGAACAAAAAGAGAAATTA
>JACQWZ010000077.1 GCA_016209005.1 Candidatus Kuenenbacteria bacterium | reverse complement strand
GCGAAACAAAAAAACAGTTTGAAAACACTGTTAAATTATGTAAAAAAATAAAATTTAATAAAGCCTTTATTTCTCAATATTCTCCTCGTTCTGGAACTGCCTCTGCTAAATTAAAAGATGATATTTCTAATGAAGAGAAAAAAAGAAGATGGGAAATTTTAAATAATTTAATCAACTAATCTTTTAGACAGACATTCAATTACAATAAAATAATTTTGGATTTAAACTTTTTATTTTTTTTTATTCAACCTCAGCCTATTATTTAATGTCACTAGGAATATTGTCGTCTTTAAAATTTATTTTATTAGTTAAGTCGTCGTATAAGGATATTGCATTATTCTCAAAAATACAATTTTCAATTACAGAATTTGAATCAATTAAAGACAAAGCCATATCGCGAGATTTTCTGAAAATGGCATTTGAAATTTTTACATCAGCGCCTTGAATTTGAACCATTGGAATAATATAAATCATAAACATATCGCCGTATTCAAAAATAACATTGTCCAAAATTGAATTTTTGCTGGTCGCTTCAATTAACAACGCTTGTCCATAATCTCCTGGCTGAGGATTTTCATTTAACGAAGTAAATTTTACTGGATTTTCTTTTGTGCCATTAATTATTATTGTTCCTTTTACTGTTAAATTAGCGCCGTCAATATCGTCAAAAAGATCGTTGATTCTTTTATTTTTTGGCCAAATAATTACGCCAGGACCAATTGTTAAAGTTTTATTTTCAGGAATTGTAAAATTATTTTCAATAATATATGGATTATTTTCGGCTGACAAAATTGTATCCTCTTTCATTTCGCCGTCTAAATATGTTGGTTCTGGCTCAATAATTTGCCATTGAAAAATAATTGGACTTGAATCAATGTTGCCAGATTTATCAATCGCTCTGACTTTTAAAATGCGCTCACCGAGTTTTAAATTTTGAAATTCTTTTGTTGAAGTTCCATTTTCCCATTCTTGATCGTCCAAAGAATATTGAAAATTAACATCAGATTCATTTGATGAAAAAGAAAAAAATGCTGTTGTTGATTTTGTTTTCGCGTCTGGAAATTTTTCCAAAATAGTTTCTGGCTCTTGAAAATCAAAAACTTTTTTTTCGTTCAATGAATTTATTGGCATTAAAATTTGAGACAAAGAAAAATTTTCCTCATCATTTTTTGCGTCTAATTTTCTTTCCATTGATTGATTATTTTTCAAATTTTCATCAATAATTAATTTGTCCTTAATATTATTCTGTCCATCTGAAATAATAATTTCTTTAATATTTTGTTGGTCTGAAAATGTCGCGTCAGTTTGCAAGTCATCGATATTTGCTGTTAAACTAAACAAAAAATACCCTTTTGAAGGTATTTTATTTTGTGTCCATTTAATGTTTGCTAATGTTGTTTGATTTTCCGAATCAATAAATTTTAATTTAAAATTGTCATCATTTAAAATAATTTCCTGATCATTTGGATTGTATAATTCGATAAATTTTGTTTCTGAATTTTTTAATCCAAGGTAAATTTCAGAAATTAAAATTGGCGGCAAAGTCGGATCAGGTAACACAACAACTGACACTGGCGATGATGAAGAAGTTGATGATGATGAAGCTGGACTAGAAAAAAATGTTACTGGGTTAGAATAATATGTTGGCAAAGAATTTGATGTTGGCGAAGAATTTAAAATAGGTTCTTGAGCTAAAACAGGAATTGTTAATTTAGGTTCTGATGCTAAAACAGGAATTGGTTTAATAATAAAATCCCCCAAACTTCCTTTGTCAAGGGTGTTTTTAAGATTTATATTTTCTTGATTTTGCTTTTCTATATTCAAAGGATTTCTCCGCTCGGTCGAAACGACCTCGGTCGGAATGACAAAAATATTTTTTTTTATTTCTTGAGGCTCAACCTTTTTTTCTTGAGGTTCAACCTTTCCTAAAGTTGAACCTCTTAATATTGATTTATTTCTTTGTTCTTGTGGTTCATTCTTTTTGTCATTGGTCATTTGGATTTGATTTGTCATTGGAAATTTGTCATTTGCCATTATTTTATTTTCTTGATTTTTCAATCTTACGAAGTTCGACTTCGTAAGAATCGTCTTTGTTGTATTTTTTGCAATTTCAACTGTAAAATTTGCTGTTGCCACGGTAGCATTTATTGTATTATTAGCTACAAAATCCATTGTTTTCAAAGCAACATTTTCTATTAAAACAACTGCATCAACCATTGAATTTGCTAATCCAACAACGCTATTAACTGTTGTTTTTGCTGCTACAACAGTACCATTAACTCCAGCTTTTGCCACATAAACCGTTCCATTGCTAACAGAGTCAGCAACAAAAAATCCTACTTCTTGCGTTTTAAATATCCAATTTTGATCCGGCAAATCAAAACAACCATCGTCAGTTTTTAAATTTTCATTTGTATTTTTAAGATTTTTAAGTTTGTTTTCAATGCCAGAAGTTATACTTTTTGGAGCTTTATCAAGATACGATTTACCAAATAAATGCCCTGCGAAAGAATCTTTTTGTTCGTCGTTACTTAATGGAATATTAATATTTCCAGGCAATGGCTGAGGTGATTTAGTTTTAATGGTAATGTCGCGAATTTGATTGATTACTTTGTCATTATATGAAGTTATATATTTTCCATTTCCAGCAACATAACTCGCTGGCGTCGCGACATTATAAACAGCGATTGATTCTTTCGGAATGCCATTATTTACGAGATAATTATAAATTTCATTTGCGTAAAGTGTTCCTTGTGAATATCCTACCAAAATAATTTTCTTTGTTTTTACTTCTGAATGAATTTGAGTAAGGATTGTTTTAAAATCAAAATCACTAATTGGAGCATTAAACATTTGCGATACTGATTCAACAAGATCTCCTAACCCTGCGATGTGGGAGGGGTTGTAGCCGGTGATAAAGGTTATATTACTATTAATACCAAAATTATCTTCATAATTTTTTTATAAATCATACATGTCTTTTTTAGCTTCGGCTTCTGTTGGCGTAAAAATTCCATTTATATAAATAACAGTATATCCATCATCACTACATTGAGCATAAGAATTTAATAGAAATAAAAAAATAAAAAAATACTAATTAAATATTTTTTATAAATTTTATTAAAATTAATTTTCATAAATTATTTTAGATTTTGTTAAATATTAATTACCACTTGTCATTTGTCAAAAT
>JACQWZ010000073.1 GCA_016209005.1 Candidatus Kuenenbacteria bacterium | reverse complement strand
CTAAAATCGATTTTAAGGCGCGGAAAAGAAAAAGATGATACTTATGTCATATAATTTGTATTACAAAATAATTGATATTGCCGAATAAAATAATCTTAAATTTTTACCATATTCCAAAAAAACTTGACTTAATATATTTACAAAATGTGATTTTTTCGTCATTGCGAGGAGTGCAACCGACGAAGCAATCTTATAATTAAGCCTGAAATATAGATTGCTTCGGATGCGCTCGCAATGACAAATATGGGTTATTTTGCGTTTCGTAATTCATAGTAAATCTTAAATCTAAAATCTTAAATTTTATATGGCGATTCTGCGTTTTTTTCCCATCTAATTTCATCAAGTTCTTCGGCTTTTTTTTTGCCACGATATAATTTATTCGGCAAGTTTATTGAATAAGCTGGAATTTTACTAATACACTTATATCCATGAACCACTCCTGGAGGAACAATGACTAAAGTTGGATTTTTTTCTCCAACTTCAATTTTCATATATTCTCCATTAGTTTGACTATTTTCTCGCCTGTCCCATAAATGCAATTCAAAATCGCCTGGCCCAATAAAAACAAAATAATCTAATTGATAAACATGTTCATGCGGACCTCTAACTACTCCTGGTTTTGTTGCGCTAAAATAAACCATTTCTGGTTTATAATTTATTTCATCGCTACGATAAAGTTCGGCTAACCATCCTCTTTCATCTTCATATTTATTTATTTTTTTTATAATCACATCGTTGATCATATAAAAAATAATATCATTAAATATTTTTTCTGCAACTAAAACTTTTTCTCTCTTACTTTTTTACCCATTAAAAGTGCTATTATTACACAAAACAAACCTAAATATAAAAACACATTAGTATTTAAATAAAGAGTTACAAATCCTTGTTTTAAATCTTCTAAAAAAACTAAAATAAAAAACCCAATTAAAAAAATTAAACTCAATTTTTTAAATAGTTCTTTTATCGCTAAATAAATTATTTTTTTAGTCCAAGGCTCCATAAGATAAATGAAAATTTTTAATTTTTTAATGGTTCGGCAAGGCTCACCACAAGCTTTTAATTTTTAAATAATTTTTAATGATAAAATTTTTAAACAAGATTTTAAAATTCCAATTCTAAACGAGCTTTGAGTAAGAAAATTGTTTCTGTCCGAAGCTTTGCCCGAGCCCAGTCTTTTTGCGATTCAGTTAACATTTCTCCCAAACCGTCTATATTGGCCTTTTGTAGGTTTATTATCCACCCTATTAGATATTGCCATATTTTTTTAGCAGTAAAATTTATTACCCATACACCTAATGGGGTAAATATATTTACTGATAGTAAGGTTAAAACTTACTTGCAGTATAAGTTTATACTATAATACAAATAAGTGTAAGCATTCAATCTGGCAATTTAGGGTTGATAGATGAAAAATGAGAGATAGTTTTTAATCCTAAATTTCAAATTTAATTTTCTTAATCTTTAACAATTTCCAAAACTCTTGGCAAAAGATAAAAAGGAAGAGAAATTAAATTAAATTTAATATCATTAATTTTAATCTGTTCTTTTGAAAGTTCGCCACCATAAATTCTAATTGCTTTTTTCGCGTTCGTTGTTTTAACAAACTCAAAAAGAGATTTTAATCTGCCTGCTTTGCCGGACTTTACTTCAATGCCTAAAATTTCTCCTTGATGAACAAGGCAGAAATCAACCTCAGCAGTACTTTGAGGTTTATCTTTATACCAATAAAAAATTTTAGAAGGACTATTAATAAAATTAGAGATCAAGCTTTGACCAACAATTTGTTCAGCAATCCTTCCTTGATAAAACTCATTCAAATCCTTTAAATTTAAAAATTTCTCTTGAATACCCATCTGATAATTTATTAAACCAACATCCAAAAAAATAAGTTTCGGCGCTTTTTTTCTTTGTTGAATTAAAGGCAAACTTAAGGATTTTGTTCCTTTAGTTTGGTAAAGCAACATTGTTTTCTCTAAAAGATTAAAAGCCTCAATCATTTCACGGCTTCGAAAATTAGAACCGCCAAATTTTTCATAGGTAATTGTTGAACCTGCAAAAAGCGGCGCTTGTTCGATTATATAGCTGATGTATTTTGTTTTGGCTGAAGAAGAATATTTGTAAATATCTTCTAAATAAGAAGTGAAAAGAGAAGAATAAATGTTTTTTAATTCTTCAAAATCTTTTTTTTGAACAAATCTTTTGACAATTTCCGGCATGCCTCCAAGTATAGCGTATTCATAAAATAATTCTAAACAACTTTGATGCAAAGCTTGAGGAATTTTTTCTTTTAAAGAAATTTTTTTTAGATATTCTAAAATTTCTTTTTCTCCTCGCGCTTCTAAATATTCAAAAAAGTCTAAAGGATAAAGCCACGCAAATTCAATTCGTCCAACAGGCAAAGAAAATCCTTCTTTTTCCAATTTTGCCTCAAATAATGATCCAGCGCCGATTACATGAACTTCTGGTTTTTCTTCATAAAAAAATCTTAGCAGTTTAATTAAAGCTGGCGAGTTTTGAATTTCATCAATAAACAATAAAGTTTTGCCTGGAATAATTTTTTTATGAAATTTTATTTGCAAAATTTTTTCAAATTCTTCCAAAGAAATATCCTCTTTAAAAAGTTTTAAATGTTCTGGTTTTTCTAAATTGATATGAATCAGGTTTTCAAAATTTTCTTTGGCAAAAAACAAAACAGCTGAGGTTTTACCCACCTGCCTTGCTCCTCTTAAAATTAAAGGTTTTCTTCCTTTTTTTTCTTTCCAATTATTTAAATAATCAATAATTTTTCGTTTAATCATAGGTCTAATTTATTACAAATTTAGTCGTAAGTTAGTTATAGTTTATTACAAATAAAAAACTTTGCCAAGTAAAAAATGTGGATAACTTTTCTAACTATCACTCAAAATTTTAAATACTTTTTCCCTTTTAACTTCTCTAGCAGATATTCCTGCTTTTCTTGATAATTTACCCATGCACTGGTTCATGTTATAGTTGACACTTAGGGGATGCAATATATGGAAAAATGATCTATTGTATAAAGTAAAGAATAATTTATTTTTTAACTCTATACAATTTATGCAAACAAAAGCGGAAAATCTTTTAAATCCTTTTAGATATTATTTATCTAACGAGGCTAAAAAAAGATTAAAATGGTTATACATTCTCTATTATGAATGCGATAACAATGTCACAAAAGCGGCTAATAAAATCAATATTTCAAGGTAATGGCTTTCTTCGCTTAAAAATTTATTTGAAAGAAATAATAAAAATCCAAGAAGTTTAGAGCCAGATTCCCGGGCGCCTAATAACACAGACAATAGACAAAGAATTTCTAAAATAATTGAAGATAATATTGTTAAAATAAAAGATCAATATCATTGCTGGGGAAAAGAAAAAATAGCAACAGCTTTAAAAAGAGATTATAATTAAAAAGCTCATCCGTCTACTGTTAATCGATATCTTCATAAACATCATAAAATTGATCCCAAAATATCTGAAAAGAATAAAAGGGCGTGGGAAGCTAAAAACCCGTCTTTGACAGATGACGGGAAAATTTGAGATTTAAGAGGTAGAATTTGGCTAATCTAAGCCATTCTACCTCTTTTTTTATTTAAAAATCGTAGTGTAGTAAATTCTATAAGTTATCCACAGAAATATCTTTT
>JACQWZ010000072.1 GCA_016209005.1 Candidatus Kuenenbacteria bacterium | reverse complement strand
TTGAAAAAGAACAGCTGTTAATCTATTCAGAATTTGAAAAACAAATTACCTTGATTCATCAAATTAAATTTAAAATTAATTTATAAGGGGGGGTAAAGTTTTATACCAAAGCCAGCCGTTAATTGTTAATTGTTAATTGTTAATTGTTAATTGTTAATTGTTAATTGTTAATTGTTTTGTGTCTCAATTATTCCACAACTTAGGCATTGAACCGTTGCTTTTAATCGCTCAAGTGGTAAATTTTCTTTTACTGTTTTTTATATTAAAAAAATTTTTATACAATCCAGTTATTAAAATGCTTAATGAGCGAACAAAAAAAATAGAAAAAAGTTTAAAAGAAGCTAAGGAAATAGAAGAAAAAAGAATAGAAATTGAAGAACAAAAAACAAAAGAAATTTTAAAAGCAAGAAAAGAAGCGGAACAAATTTTAGAAAAATCAAAAGAAATTGGAGAAAAAATAAAAATAGAAATGAATATTGAAGCGGAACAAAAAGCCCAAGAAATAATTTTAAAAGCGCGCCAAGAAATTAAACAAGAAAAAAGCAAAGCGATAGAAGACGCGAAAGGACAAATTGCCGATTTAATAATTTTATCAACCGAAAAAATTCTTAAAGAAAAATTTATTAATGACAAATTTCCAATATCAAATGACAAATCAATGACAAATGATTAAATGTCAAATAATTTTAATTTATTTGAAAATTTTATCATTGAAAATTTAATGAAAATTGAAAATTGAAAATTGAAAATTTTGCAATCCGCCAGCTGGCGGATAAAATTTAACATAATTCTACATTCTTAATTCCGCATTCATTTTGTGTTGTGTTACCCAAACAATATCGTCTTAATAAAGATAAAGATTTTAAAAGTATTTTCCAAAAAGGACGAAATTTTTTTATTAAAGAATTTGGAATAAAAGTTTTAAGAAATAATTTAGAAGTTTCTCGTTTTGGCTTTATTGTTTCTAATAAAGTGGCTAAAAAAGCGAATAAAAGAAATTTAATTAAAAGGAGAATGAGAGAAATAATTAGAAAAAATTTGCCAAATATGAAAATTGGAGCCGATGTAATAATTATGGCTAGACCAGAAATTAAAAATTTAAAATTTTCTGTATTAAAAGAAAAAATAGAGCAAGCCTTATGGCAGATAAGAATTTTAAATTAAGTATTATAAGTTTATTTAGAGTTTAAATTTTTACTTAGTTTGTTTATGACTAAAAAAGAATTTAATTTTTTAATATATTTTGACGAGGCTATTAATAAAAATTTTAATTTAGAAAAGGATTTTGATAAAGACTCTTTTCAAAATTTTTTGGATTTAGCCGGGATTAAAACTAGTTTGAATTGCTTAGAGGTTTTACGTAATTTAAAATTATTAGACGATAATAATAAGATGAAAAATGCTGGAGTTTTGTTGTTTTGCAAAGAAGCAACTAGGCATTTACGTAGCGCAACTATTACTTGCGCTTTATTTATGGGGAAGACTAAAACCAAAATTATTGATAGTAGAGAATTTGATTTTGATTTGTATATAAATTATAAAAAGGCGTTTAATTATTTTAAGTCAAATTTAAGGACAGAATATATTATTAAAGGTGGTGGGCTGAGAAAAGAAATATTAGAGTTGCCAGAGGAAGCATTAAAAGAAGCGTTATTGAATGCTATTGCCCATCGTAATTATTTTTCGGGATCTAATATTTAAATTAATATTTACGCAGATCGAGTTGTTATAGATAATCCAGGTAATTTAGTTGGCAATATTAAAGTTGAAGATTTATATAAGAGAAGTTACCCACGAAATAATTTGCTTTTTGGTTTGATGCAGAGGATGGATCTGGTTGAAAAAATTGGTTCAGGTTTAGCAAGAATTAATGAGATGATGGATGAATATCTTTTGCCTCATCCGATTGTAGAAGTTAGCAATGCTTATTTTGGTATTACTTTTGTAAGGCCAGATTTACAGGAGATGAGTGTCGAGCAGAGATTTAAAAAATATCAAGAAGGTGAAAAGGTGGGTGAAAAATTAACAGAAAATCAAAAGAAAATTATTAATCTAATAAGAGGAGATCAAAAGACATCAATCGTAGATATTGCTCAGAGAGTTGGTATTGCTGGAAAGAATATAGAAATCAATTTAAGAAAATTAAAAAATAAAAAAATTATTAAAAGAGTTGGGGCTGCTAAAGGTGGTTATTGGGAGGTAATAATTTAATAAAATAATTTGTGGTTAAACGCTTGATTTTTTTAATAATTTTAGTATAATTTAATTATTATTCCTTTAAAATTTATGAAACGTAACTTAAATAAAAGCACCAAATCCAAAATTACAAATCCTAAATAAATTACAATGACAGGACTTACGCAGTTTAATCAAAAAATGGCTAAAGTTAGCGAAAATTGAATTTTTGTTAATTTTTCATTTTTAGCTAATATTAGCCAAATGCACATTAATAGTGCGTAACTCCTGAATGACCAAAATTATAAATCCAAAACAAATTAAATCAAATGAATAAATTTGTTTTGGATTTTAAACATTGTGATTTTGAATTTATTTAGGATTTAGTGCTTGTGATTTAAGATTTACTTTAAAATTTCATAATTTAAAGTACAAAGATTATGAAAAAAAATATTTTTAAAAAATTACTTTTTATTTCTCATTTTTTTTGTTTTTTTGTTTTTTTGTTTTATTATAGTCCCAGTTTTAGCAGAATGGAATGAACCTACAGGCGAGCCTGGTACGGATAGTCCATTAAAAATAATAACAATAAATAATGAAGCGCAAATAAAAGAGGGGGCATTAACTGTTTCTACTAAAGGAGATGAAAATAATAAAGGCTTAAGTATTGGCGATTGGAATGCTCCAATTGATTATACAACAAAGCAAAATCTTATTTATGGAATTATAGGGGCCAATTCTGCTGTTGATGTCAATTTGATGCTTTTACAAACAGGAACCGGAGTAACTAAATTTAAAGTTGATAAGGATGGGAATACTACTATTGCTGGAGAAATAAAGGCCAATAAGCTTTGCATTCAAGAAGATTGTAAAGC
>JACQWZ010000014.1 GCA_016209005.1 Candidatus Kuenenbacteria bacterium | reverse complement strand
TTAATCAGCCTATACTTTTTGGAAAATTCAGGGGTCACAATGTGTTGTGCGAAAAGCTTTTGATAATAAAGAAAGTATTTTTATTACCATTCTTAGGACAAAAAATAGTTGCTTAACTACCTGAGTTTACCCTAGTTTTTAGGCATTACATTTAATTTCTTCAATATTTTTTTCTGTTTTGGCTCAAGAGGAACGTGAATGCTCCATTCATGATTTGAAGTAGAATCTTTCAGAGTTACTTTATAACCATATTTCAAAGATTCTAAAGCTTCAACAGCAGAAATATCGATCTTTTTTAATTTATAATTTATCAATGATAAAATCGCATATGCCAAATAACAAATCTTTATATGCCCGGTAACATGATTTGAAAGCCAAACTCGTATAGGTCTCAAACTTAAAACACCCTTTAATTGTTTAAATGCTCTTTCAACCATTTCTTTATCATAATATCTTTTTACAACTTCTGCAGAAAGATATTTTGTGTTATGATAAATTAATGAATAGCCTATGTCAAAATTACTTTCAAGTTCTTTTTCAAAATTTATCTCTTTTTTTACGAGTTCTAATTCTGGATTATAAACTACAATTAATTTTCCATCAAGATAATCAAATTCTTTTATGAATACGGTTGTCTTCTTTAGAGGAACTCTGCATTTTGCAGAGTAAATATCGTCACGTTTTATAGGTCCAATAAATTCTTTAATTAAAATAGAATTTTTTCTTAAACCTGCGATGATCCGAAACTTTAATTTCAAAGCCATCTCTATATTTTCTTTAGACAGCATTCCCCGATCCATAATCATCGACGATATTCCTTTATTTTTTAGCTCAATAGACATATCTTTGAATATATCCATTCCAGAAAGATTTCCATGATATTGTTTATGAAAAATAGGAAATCCATTATCAAAAGAAACTGCCAAACCAATTTGAGTTAGTTTGCTTATCTTATCATCTTTTCCCTTTCTTTTTTTAATATTTATTTTGCTTCCTGCAAAATAAGTATCAGTTACATCAATAATCGTGGCTTTAGAAATATCCTCATATTTGTTAAAAACAGAGAGCATTTTTTCATTTACCTTTTCAAAATCTTCATCATCCACTTCAGATAATGACTCGTAAAGATTTTTTACAGAGACTTTATCAAAGCCTAAAAGATAAGGTATCTCTGTATATTTCATCCAGCTTTCAAGTTTGTTTATACTTTTGTTTTCTAATAATTGTGAATAAATTAGAGAAAGAACATAATGGTTCCCTAATTCTTTAATATTCAAATCTTCAGCAATTTTATCTATCGCTAAAACATCTAAACTTTGTTTTACACTTTGTACTTGTATTTTATTGGTGAATACTTTTTTAACTGGCTGCCCATCAATTTCTTTTCCTAGATATTCTAATACTCTCTGTTTAATCTTTCCATCTTTTCTGTAACTTTCTACTTTTTCTAAGTAAGTATTATTTCCTACTTTCTTTTTTCTTATGAATGCCATTGTAATGCCTATAGTAGGCATTACTGATATATAAATGTTTTGATTTTACCTTCGATAAAATTTGTAG
>JACQWZ010000013.1 GCA_016209005.1 Candidatus Kuenenbacteria bacterium | reverse complement strand
TAGCTCCAGAATAATTAAGGCAAAAAAAATAACTCAAATTTTAACTAAGATTAGCCCCAAAACAGCTATTGTAGTGTAGTAGCTGTTTTTTTTATGTTTAAATTAGCCAAGAAAAAAGGCATGTGTTAAAGGTGGGTTAGAAAGCATTTAAAAAAAATTAAAATCAAAATTATCTAATATTTACCCACACGTTTGGGAGAAGACCCTTTATTTGATTTGATAGATGGAGATAAAATTAAGATGGAATTTACCTATTTTCCATTTATCAGAATTGAGAAAAAAGAAAAAGTGGGAAATTTATATATAGACAGCCTATTGGATATCGCGGTGAATAAAATTTTTACTATTTATCAAAAACCAAGATCCCGTGATTTTATTGATTTATATTTTATTCTACAATTGTCTGGCAGAATTTTTTTATAAAAGAAGCAAAAAAACCTTCTAATAAAGTTATAAAGTTATAGGGAGATATTTTTAACATAAAACTTTTTTAATAGCTTTTATATTATTCTCTGGCGTGTTTATTGGCATTACGCATCCCGAACTAATTAAATAATTTTTGATTGATTTATATTTTGATTAAAAATAAATTCTAAATTTTTTAAACCCGCTTTATCTAAAAACCGAACTTAAAAAATTTAGGGGGAGGCAATGTTTATAAATAAACAACACCTCCCCCTTTGGCTGCTTAGTAGTGGCAGTGACAGCATGTGCGCTTCATTTTTATCACCTCCTTTTTTAATTTTGAACTTTTTTAATTTTGAAAAAAGCTGGAGGCGGGGACGGGATTTGAACCCGTAAGGTCGTTTTAAATAAATCTGATAGACCGACCGGTAGTTTTGCAGGCTACTGCGTTTACCTTTCCGCCATCCCACCATTAAATTTGTCAAATTTTTTTATCCACAACTTCATATCTCATTTTTAAAATTTTCTCGCGGATTTTGTCGGCTTGCTTCCAATCTTTTTTTAATCGCGCTTGATTTCTTTGCTCAAAAAGTTCTTGAATTTCTTCTGGCAATTTTATTTGTTTGCCTTCTTTAGAAATTTTATCTAAATTTAATCCAAAGACTTTGTCAAAATCCAAAATTGTCGCGAGTTTATCTTTATCTGGCAAATTTGATTTTAATAATTCTTGCGCAACAGCCAAAGCTTGCGGAAAATTAAAATTATCGCTGATTTTTTCAATAAATTTTTTCTGATATTTTTTATTTACCCTGTTAGATAAATTATATCTAATGGGGTCTACTTTTCCATAGTCATTTCCCAACGCTTTTATTTTGTTTTGCAAACTTTTAAGTCCGTTTTGCCCCGCTTTCATCGCTTTCCATGTAAAATTCTGTTTTGAGCGATAATGCGCCTGCAAAAAGAAATATCGCAAGCTAAGCGGATCGAATCTTTTGCTTTTAATTTCTTCCAAACTATAGCCAGTACCTTCTGATTTTGACATTTTTTTATTGTCAATCAATAAATGTTCGTTGTGTATCCAATAATTAACAAATTTAACGCCGTTAGCCGCTTCGCTTTGCGCTATTTCATTGGTATGGTGTATTGGAATATGTTCAACTCCGCCCATATGAATATCAAGAGTATTTCCTAAATGTTTATTGCTCATAACAGAACATTCAATGTGCCAACCAGGAAAACCAACGCCCAATGGCGATTCCCATGTTTGCAAAGCGTTTTTATGTTTGCCTTTTTTAAAAAACCACAAAACAAAATCAGCAGGATGTTTTTTTTGCGGATCGCTAATACTAGTGTCACTACTGCCAACATCATGTTTTTGCTTCTCTAGATTTTGTCTAGATAATTTTGTGTAATTTTTTGCTTTTGAAACATCAAAATAAATCGCTAAATCTGTTTGATAAGCGAATTTTTTGTCAATCAATATTTGAACCATTTCAATGATGTAAAAAATATGTTCGGTGGCCTTAGTTTTAATATTTGGTTCCAAAGTGTTTAATTCTTTAACATCGTTTTCAAAAATTTTAATGTATTTTTCGGCAATTTGCCATGGCGATAGATTTTCGCTCTTGGAGGCTTTTTCCATTTTATCTTCTCCTGTGCAAGCGTCGCTTGTTAAGTGTCCGACATCAGTGTAATTGCGGACAAATTTAACGTCATAATTTAAATATTTAAATGTCCGCAATATTAAATCAGCCAAAACCATGGCCCGCATATTTCCAATATGCTGGGTCCAATAAACAGTTGGTCCGCATTGATAAAATTTCACCTTATTTTTTTCAATCGGCTTAAAAATTTCTTTTTTTCGCGTTAAAGTGTTATAAATTTTAATCATAATTTTTTAGAATAATTTTAATATTTTAATTCTGTTTTTTTTAATTTATTTTTAATTGTCATTTTGATTTTTGCATTTTACATTTTGAATTTTCTATGAGGCCTGGACGGGAATTGCACCCGTGTAAACGGTTTTGCAGACCGCTTCCTAACTACTTGGATACCAGGCCATAAAAATAAAAAATCTCTTTTGGAAAAGAGGCTTTTTAAATTTCTAATTTCTAATTTCTAAAACTCAAACCAGCCTCTTTTTCTTAAAGAAGTTTCACAACAAGCGCAACAACAGTTTTGGCTAATTTGATAATTCATATTAGTAGTGTAACAATTTAATAATTTTTGTCAATTAAACTTATCCACAACATCTAAGAAATTCTAAATTTTAAATTTAAAATTTTTCATCTCTTAAATTAATTTAAAATCTAAAAATCTTAAATCTTAAATTAGTTTAGCTTTTTCTCATTTTTTCTGTGACATCATAACCAAAGGGTCTTCCTAACATCAAACGTGTTTGAGCATCAATTGCTGGAATAGCGCTAAAAATAATTAAAGTAATTGGTAAAAGAGCCCATTGTAAAATCATCAATAACCATTTTATTTTTTTATATTTTTGTGGTCGAGGCGGAAGAATTATCGTGCTTAAAATACTTATCAAAAAAAGCCCAGCCATACAAGCATTCATTGTTGTTTCTAAAATATGAGGCGCTGTTTGTATTATTGCGCTTTCAATCCCATGCTGATTAGCAATAGATAAAGGCAACCAACCTAAAATAAAAATTAAAATTGGCGCAACAGCCCAAAAAAACCCTCCTTCTAATTGATTCCAATAAAAATGAATTCTTTTTAAAAAAGGTACTTGATTTTTTTTAAAATACCAAACCATAAAAGGAAAATTTTCAATACCATAAGCCCAACGTTGTTGTTGTTTATAAATACTAATCATGCTTTGCCAAAATGTCTGTCCTAAAACTGCATCCATAGAAATTGGAATATATATTGGAACAATTGAATAATTCCCTTGATAATGTGCTACAGCTTGCAAATATATTCTCGAATCTTCACTAACCATATCTCTTTGCCAAAATCCAACATCAACTAAAGCCTTGAAGCTCATGCTATGGGAAGAAAAAGTAATTAATCTTTCTGGTTTTACTAATTCAGTTAAAAGCCAAAAAGAAGCGCCATTTGCCACTATTCTTGCTAAAGCAGGCGCATCCCAAATATTATTATGAAATAAAATTAATGGCTGATAGCTAACACGAATTGGATTTGGATGAGTTAAATATTTATATGTCAAACAAGAAAAATACTGAGGATGCGGACATGAATCTAAATCAAAAGAAGAAACAATAATATTTTCATAAGGAATTTTTTCTTGATCAATAAATTCTTTTGCCCTTTCTCCAGCCCAAGCAATGTTTGATCCTTTACCAGCAAGATCTCCAGGTAAGTCTTTGGGATGCAAAGTAATTAAAAGTTTATAAAATTTATCTCCAAATTCCTTTTTAATTGTTTCTGCATTTTTAAAAAAATTTTCTTTATCCCTTTCTTCGCCAGCTAAAACAATAATAAATTTATCTAAAGGATAATTTATTTTAACTAAATTTTCAAAAGTAGTTTTGAAAATTTCAATTCCCTCTTTATAAGAAGGTAAAAAAATGAGGTGGAAAGTTTTTTCCCAATCCGGAATTGTTTTAACTTTTTCTAACCAATCAATTTTTATATCCTTTTGAAAATGTTGCCAAGAAATAAAAACATAAACTAAAAAATATAAAATTCTAAAAAGCCAATATAAATCAAAAATAATAATAAAATAAATAACCCATATTGGTCTAATAAAAGAAATTACAATTGCCAAAAAAAATATTAGCCAAGTCAATGCGCCAGGAATAACTTCTAAAAAACGATATTTTATATAATCTTGTTTTGAAAACGACATAAAAAATAAAAATATTCAAAATAGTTAAAGGTTTAAAGTCTATTTTTTTATTTTCTCCAACCAAATAAAAATCCAATATTTCCACGACATCGGAAAATCCCAAGCGCCGATATAATTTATTCGTTTGGCTTGGCAAAATTTTTGTTTAAATGTAGTGATGCCTTGCCAAGGATGATTTTTTTTTGCCCCTTCTGGCGCGACGCCCCAAAAATCAAAAATTTCACAACCCTTTTCTTTAGCTTTTAAAATAGCTTTCCATACAATAAAATAAGTTGGCGCTAACGCGTGAAAATTATAATCCGAAGCGGCGTATAAATAAATGGCTTTTTTGCCAAAGGTTAAAAGGATTAATCCAGCGATATTTTTTTCTTGATATTGCGCTAAAAAAAGATGGACATTTTCTTTTGGAAAAATTGAAAATAATTTTTTATAATATTCTTCGGAACGAATAGAAATTTTTTGCCTTAATTGCGTTTTTTGCCAAAGTTTATAAAATTCTTTTACATCTTTTTCATTCTCCCCTTCTCTTATTTTCACTCCTTTTCGTTCGGCTAAACGAATGTTATATCGAGCGTCTTTATTTAATTCTTTTTGCCAAATTTCTTGTTCGGTTTTTTTTAAATCAACGACCATTGTGTCTGATGGCTGATAAGAAATTTTAGATTTTTGAAATCCATTTTGTTTTAAATTTTGAATTATAAAATTTTCATTTATTTTGCTTCTATTTTCTTCTTGATTTAATTTATTCCTTAATTCATAATTCATAATTCTTAATTCATTTATCACGTTCGGTTCTATTCGAATTAAATCCGCCTTTTTTTCTTTGGCTATTTTTTTTATTTCTAATAAAAAATATTTTAAATTATTTTCATTTTTAAAATCCAAGACCGGTCCGCGAGGAATGTATAAAATTTTAAATCCCGAAGGAAATTTTTTAAATAAATCCCGCACCTTCCTACAGAATATTAGGCTCCATGGAAAAAATTTAAATAATGCCCATTTATTTTCACAGCAAACTACAGAATATTTTGGGAAGGTGTGGGATAAAAATTGGACCGCGCCAATTAATTTGTCTTTTTCAAAAAATCCAAATCTTTCCGTTTGCCAGCCAAATTTTTCTTTTAATTCCCCCCATTCCCAACTCTGAAGCGCGTTTCCGCAAGAATGATTTTCAATAAAATTATTATAAATTTTTTTATCAATTATTTTTTTAAACATAAAAATCAAAAATTATATTTTTTACGTCTAATTAAAACAGTTAAATGTATAATTTAAACAAAAGTGCCAAATTCAAAATACTAAATTCTAAATAAATCCCTACACCTTTATGCGTAGTATAAATCTTTACTTAAAAAATATTAAAATTTTTTAACCTCAATAATGTGAGAGTATTCTAAAAAGGTGAGGGATAAATTCAAATATCAAAATCCTAAATTCAAAATTAATTAATTGTTTTGGATTTTGAGCATTGTGATTTTGAATTTATTTGTTATTTGGCGCTTTGAATTTGGTGCTTAAACGTTTGATGTTTAAAATTGTGTATTCAACCGTTACTACCAGTTATTTCTTTTAACATAAAAGATTCATTTTTTATAGAATTAATTTTAATTTTTGCATTTTCAGCAATGGTTCCTTTGGCTAATATGTTAATATTAAATTTTAAATTTGCGGGTGTAACACACTGATTGTGTTCAATAATTTCTCCGAGTTCAATTTTAATCTCAATAATTTTTTTGAGATTATTTTTTTCCCCTTCTTCTAAAATTAAATTTAAAATTTTATTTGCCAGATGAAAATCATGCATAAAAATGAATGCGGAATGCAGAATTAAGAATTAAAAATTGTTTTCGTGTTTTTGTGTTTTATTGTTTTATTGTTTTTCGGGCGGGATTTGGTAATGATTTAAAATAAATTCCGCTATTTTGCTAAAAATAGGAGCCGCTGAAATAGAAGCGTCTTTAACTTGAGGCTGATCAAGTTTAACTAAAATTGTAAAACGAGGATCGTCCACTGGTCCAAAGCCGACAAAAGTTTGAATTGTTTTATTGGAATAACCACCTTTGTCTGGCACTTGGGCCGTGCCAGTTTTGCCAGCCATATAATAATTTTTTACGCCAGCCCTTTTCCCGCATCCATTTTTTACCACCGAAATCAACATCCCGCTTAAAAGCATGGATGTTTTAGGAGAAATAACTTGCTGTGTCATTTGCGGGTTTGTTTCAAATTCTTCGCCATTATTTTTTATAATTTTATCCACAACATAAGGTTTCATTAATTGCCCTTGATTCGCGATGGCGGAAAAGGCGGAAATTAATTGAATCGGCGTCACAGAAATTCCTTGCCCAAAAGAAGCGGTGGCAATATAAAGTTTGCCTTTTTTGTCCAATGAATTAATATCCCCCAAACTTTCTCCAGGCAAATCAATGCCGGTTAATTTTCCAAAACCAAAATCCTCAACATATTTTTTAAATATTTTATTTTCTATTTTATGAGCGACAAAAATAACCCCGGTGTTAATGGATTTTTCTAAAACTCCGGTCATCGTTTGTTTTCCATATTTTTTATCATCATAATTTCTAATTGTATATCCGCCAATTTTTACTTGTCCAGTATCTACAAAAGTTGTTTCCGGAGTAACTTTATTTGTTTCTAATCCAATGGCCATAGTAATCGCTTTAAAAACAGAGCCGGGTTCATATGAATCAAAAATGGCCGAATTATTAAAAGTGTTAATATTTTGATTTTTATTATATTTATTTGGATCAAAATCTGGCAAATTACACAAGGCTAAAATTTTTCCGGTTCGCGGTTCCATAACAATAACATTGCCACCTTGAGCTTTATATTTTTCAACAGCGTTTTTTAATTCTTGACAAGCAATAAATTGAATAGCTTCATCTAAAGTTAAAACTATTGTCGCTCCATTTTCAGATTTTTGAACTATTGATTCTGAAGTGGCAATAAAACTTCCTTCAACTCCCTTTACTTCCTTTAAAAATCCATTTTTGCCTCTTAATTGTTTTTCAAAATATTCTTCAATTCCATATTGTCCGATTTGTTCATTTTTTTTAAAACCAACAAAACCCAAAACATGACTAAAAAGATTGCTATGAGGATAAAATCGAACGGTTTCGGCAGTAAATTTAATTCCTTTTAAATTTAATTCTTTAATTTTTTTCATTTCTTCTTCGCTTAAATAATGCTTGATTGGTTCATATAAATCGTTTTTTTTAGAAAGACGCGACAAAATTTTTTCCTTTGAAATTTCAATTATTGAAGATAATTTTTCAAATGTTTCTTCTGGATTTTCCACATCTCTTGGAATAGCGTAAATTAAATATAAATCATGATTAGTCGCAATTGGATATAATTCATTGGTCATCGCTCTTTTAATTAATATCTCCCCTCTCTTGGGATAAGTTTCTTGATAAAATTGATGGATATCCGCCGAGAGATTGACATAAAAATCATGTCGCAAAATTTGCAAAACAAATAAATGAAAAATAATCGCTCCGGCAAAAATAAAAAAAATTACCATCAAAAAGGTAATTCTCGTAGACTTGCTTTTTTTATGAAATTTTAACATAAAAAATGTATAATATGTCAATCGCTAATGTTGTAGTATTGCAAGTTTAAAGTTTAAAATTCAGGAGTTACGCACTATTAATGTGCATTTGGCTAATATTAGCTAAAAATGAAAAATTAACAAAAATTCAATTTTCGCTAACTTTAGCCATTTTTTAATTAAACTGCGTAAGTCCTGAAATTAAAAGTTCAAAGTTAAAGTTAATAGTTTAAAGTTTAATAAAGTCAGTTATTAATTCCTTAATAAATCCCCCCCCCAGACCCCCTTTATCAAGGAGGCTTAAAAAGACATTTAAAAACAAATAACTTTTAATTTTAAACTGTAACTTTACACTTTGCACTTTTAACTTTTAACTATTTTGTCGCCACATCCCCTGTCTCTTCTAAATATTTTAAATTATCCACTTTGACCATTTTTAATTCTTCGCTAGCTTGTTTAATTTTTGAAGCAGCTTGAAGTTGCAAAAATTCTATTTCTAATTGTTTATTGTCTTTTTTTATTTCTTCTATTTGTTTTTTAAAATCGGTAATTTTTAATCCTCCAACCGTCAAACTATTTGTTTGAATTAAATAAAACAATCCCATTAAAATAATTGAAAATAAAATAATTTTCCTTGTTATTTTTAAAGTATGTTTTATTTCTTTTTGTTTTTTGGGTTTAAAAGTGGACATAAATAAGCAAAAATTTTCTAAGAGAAAAATTTTTGCAAATTATAAATTTTAAATTTTAAATTTTAAATCAATTTTTAATTTCTAAACAAATCCCAATTTTTAAATTCAAAACTTTTGAATTTTAAATTTTGAATTTTCTATCATTCCCTAAAGGCCTACCCTAAGTAAAGCCGAATAGGTTGCTTCGACCAAACGAAGGAATCCCTTAAATTAAATTGCATAATGCCAGATACATATTGGACTCCATAAGGCCATAGCTTTATGAAAATACAAAGTATCTATAGAGGTATTAAAGGATTTGTAAAATTGTATGAATATGGGTATAAATATACCTATATGATTACAGAAAAAGC
>JACQWZ010000012.1 GCA_016209005.1 Candidatus Kuenenbacteria bacterium | reverse complement strand
TTCTTTTTTTTTTTTTTTTAGAGTCGACCTTTTATAAGGAAAAGCATCTAAAGTACCAACAAGACCATGCTTTTCCCAAAATATCAATACTTTGTCCTTATATTTGGCTTTTTCTGTAATCATATAGGTATATTTATACCCATATTCATACAATTTTACAAATCCTCTAATGCCTCTATAGATACTGTATTTTCATAAGGTTTTAGGTCTTATGGAGTCCAATATGTATCTGGCATTATGCATTTGAGCATCCGCATAATTAGTTCCACTGGTTTGATTGTGTCAAAAATCTTTTTACCAAACATGCTCTGAATCATACGGGTTGCTGAATCTGTGGTGCCGCAATCAAGCCATAGATCATCAGGGGTGCTACCGCTTACCTCATATAAAAATTGCTTTTTTCTTGGTATGCCATTGCCATTATTTGGGAAAATAATACGATTATCTTTTAGCAACTTCTGAAAATTTTCTTCTGTATGTAGCCACTAACCAATAATTTTTTTACCAGTTGGAGTAATAATTGTATAAGGTTTTCTGTTCCCTGCCTGTGTAACACTGGCCTTAATAGTAACTGATTGCCAGGGACCACGCGAATCATTATCTGGATTAGAGTAAGCTTCCGGTCTAGTTAATTCTTTGTTAATATTAAAACGATTTTTATTTCTAGTATATGATAAAATATACTCTGTTTTTTGATTAAAAATATTACTTCCCCCACCTGTAATTTTTCTCCGCCACTTGATGATAGACAAAAAATTATTTTCTCCAAACAAATCCGGATTATCCATCAACAACTTTAATTGAGCCACTTCGTTGTCATCAATTGAAATAAAAATTACCCCCGTATCTTTTAATAAATTTTTTGCCAATTTTAATCTTTTCTCCATAAACGCCAACCATTTTGAGTGGCGATAAGAATCTTCGCGGTCAACATAGTAATCATTAAAAATAAAATCCTTATTGCCAGTGTTATACGGCGGGTCAATATAAATAACATCAACTTTTTTTGCGTGGGTGTAATTTAAGATCAAAAGGGCGTGATAATTGTCACCCTCAATCAATAAATTTACCGGCTTGTCTTTGTCTGTGATTATTTCTTTGTTTTTAACCTCTTTCAAAACCGGTAATTTCTTTTTGCACATCTTAACCACTTCTTCGGGTTTTTCTTCCCAAACAAGCCCGTATTTTTTCTTTTTTTTAACTCCTTTTTCAACCGCTCAATTTCAGCGTTTAATTTTTCAACTTCTAATTTTTTATTATTTTGAGTCATAAATTTTTTCTAATCTCAATAAAATATCATTATATCATTTTTTTGCTTACTCGCTTGTTTTTTTACGCGCCCCTATAGCATTTCGGGCATTCCCAATATTCTAAATTTGAATCCTTGGGTTTTTTATTCCCATTTGAAAAATAATGCCCGCCTCTGTATGAAAAATTAGTATATAAAATAATTTTTATTTTCTTACCGCAAACAACGCAAGACCTTTCCAGTCTATCTTTTATAATTTTAGGTTTTATTTTTTTTATTTTCATATTAACCCTTTTTCTTTAAAACTAAAATAATTATTTTTTGAAATAATTATATGGTCAGCTACTTCAATCCCCAAAATTTTTCCAAACTCTACTAATCTTTTAGTAATCGTCAAATCATCTTCTGACGGCTCTGGATTGCCTGACGGATGATTGTGAGCAAATATAACTGATGCTGCTTTACTCTTGATGGCTTCTGAAAATACTTCGCGCGGGTGAACAATGCTGGCATTAAGACTGCCAACTGAAACTTCTGTGATTGACCAATTTCTGCTATCAATAGGAATAATATAAAAATGTTCCCGAGTGTAATCTTTGAGTTTGTTTTTTATTAACTAAAACACCTTTTTTGGATCAGTAAGTTCCTTGCTTTTGTATGGCAAAACTTGTGCCGAAACACGCCGACCAATTTCAAAAACAGCTTTTATCTGCGTTGCTTTTGCTAATCCAATCCCTTTGATTAAAGACAATTCTTCAATGCTTGCCTCGGCTAATTTCTGGAGACTGCCAAATTGTGATAGCAGTTTTTGCGCCGTAACTACCACCGATTCGCCAGCGATACCGCGTCCCAAAATAAGCTGTAATAACTCTTGGGCTGAAAGCGCTTGTTCGCCAAACTTAACCATTCGCTCGCGCGGGCGTTCTTCCATTGGTAGGTCATGAATTGTAAAAGATTTGCTCATAATCTATTTTTAATAATTTAATTATAACACTTTTAAAATTTTGATAACATTTTTTTATTATTTTTCACCATAAACTTATTTCATTTTGATAATTTTAATCGGACAAACCTGACTGCAAATCCCACAGCCTTTGCAATAATCTAAATTTGTTTCTTTGCGTTTTCCATTTTTAACTGGGATACCTGCCAGGATTAAAATAAATTTACTTAATTTTGGCATAAATGCATCTAATTTCTTCTCACTAATTCTAATTTTAATTAGAAATTAGAAATTAGAAATTAGAAATTATATTTATTCCCTTCTCTCATTGCCATTACATTTGCCATTGCTTCTTTTTCTCCTAATTTAGCTAAAAAATGTTTCTTAATAACTTTAATTAAATTTTCTAATTTTATTATTTGAGTTATTTTAACTAACGCGCCCAGCATCGCTGTGTTGGGTTTGTCTTTTTTAATAAATTCTAAAGCGATTTTTGAAGCGTCTAAAAAATAAACGCTTCGCGCATTTAAATCCTCCGACGATACGTCGGAGGATTTACCCCTCACCTTTTTTCCGAAAAAAGGTGAGGGGTTTAGAGGGTTTCTTTTTTTAGATGAATTAATGATTAAAACTCCATTTTTTTCTAATCCCTTGGCGACATCAATGATTTCTATTAAATCTTCATCCAAAACTAAGACGGCTTTTGGACGCAATATTGGTTCGTGAGTTAAAATTTCTTGATCAGAAATTCTAACATAAGCGACAACCGGAGCGCCAAATCTTTCAGGACCATATTCCGGAAAGGCTTGAATAAATTTTTTTTCCATCAAAGCCGCTTCAACAATAAATTGAGCGGCCGATTTTGCCCCCTGCCCCCCCCGACCATAAATACATATTTTAAATGTAGACATAAAAACACAAAAACAATAAAACAAAAAAACAAAAAAACAAAAAAAACAAATTAATCTAAAAAATAATTAAAAATGTAAAGTTTGGTCTTAATTTCTAATTTCTAATTTCTAATAAATTTTCAATGACAAAATTTTTAAACAATAAATAATTAAGTTTAAAAATTGAAAATTCAGGAGTTACGCACTATTAATGTGCATTTAGCTAATATTAGCTAAAAATGAAAAATTAACAAAAATTCAATTTTCGCTAACTTTAGCCATTTTTTGATTAAACTGCGTAAGTCCTGAAATTAGAAATTTAATGAAAATTGAAAATTGAAAATTGAAAATTTTTTTAACATTCTATCCTAATACACTGAACCGGACAAGAGTCTTCTATATTTTCATTGCATTTTAATTTTTCTACTTCAAGTTCGTCGCTTCCTGTTTCTTTATTTTTTTTCGCGCCTTTAAGCAAGGATTTCCCATCGTCATTCATTTCCCAATAATCTGGACATAAAGCCGCGCACGCCCCGCAACCAATACATTTTTCTCGATCATGAATAATTTTATACATAATAAAAATCAGCTTGTATCCGCTAGCTGGCGGATTATAGCTTTTTAAAAAATAAATTAAATAAATTTTGAATTCGTATGTTAAATTATCATTTTCTTTCTTTCTTGAGGTTTGACCTTTCCTATTTCATTCCAACTGGAACGTCGGAAAGGTCGAACCTCCAAACATTGATTTTTTCTTTCTTTCTTAAAATTTAATTTTCACATTTATCCCTCACTAAATTCATAATTTGGTGAGGGATTTAGAGATTGAATTTCCAAACATTAATTTTTTCTTATTTTTTTAAAATCGATCAAAAAATGGCTAAATTCAAAAATAGGTCATTTCTTTCGCTTAACCACGCTAATTTTTAATTATCATTTATTAGGGACAGTCCCCAATTAATTATCAATTATAATTTTAGTATGTAAAAATGGTTTTTATAAATAAACGATTTACATAATTAAAATTTAAAATTCATTTTTCTGCATCTACCCATGTATGTTTATTTTTATTCCATAAAAAAATTTTTTCAATTTGAATATGGTCTACTTTCACTTCTTGGACATTTTTAAAATCTTTATGTTCTTCTTCGCAAATTATTTCTTTTGTTCCACTTAATATTAAATCCAAACTTCCGTCTTTATTTATATCTCTGTATTTACTTATTAATTTACCATTAGAAAAAATTTCTCCACAATTCCCATATCCATATTTTTTATAATTTTCTGGCGCCCATCTAGTGTCAGAATTGTAATCAACCGCTTCAGTTTCAAATAATAATTTAAGCTCTTTATTTTTAATTTCATAAACATATAAATAACCATGTCCAACATGAGTTAGTCCATAAACTTCTACTAATGAATTATTAAAACCTTTTAAATCAATAAATTTTGCCGATAAAATAGCTTGCTCATCAGGCAATTTATTTATTAAAAACCAATTTATATTTTTGTCTTTAATTTCGCCGACTTTAAAGTCTTCCCACCAATCTTTTTCTAGCTCTACTTGCGCTAAAAAATATTTTTTATTTTTACTATATTTTAAGTCAATATTTTCAATTTTTTGATTACTCTCTTTAATAATTTGATTATTTATTTTCACGTCAAGCGAATAAGCTTCGCTACTTTTATTTAAAAATAAAATCATTAACATAAAAAATAAAATCACTGCCCATAAATGAATTGTTTTATTTTTTTCTTTTTTTATTCCCTTTTTATAAATATCCCAAATACTATTTATATATTCTGGTTTTCCTGGACCGTATTTTAATACTGCTTCTCGCCATGATCTCCAATATCTTTTATTATCAGTAGTTATACCTTGAGCCTTATGATAAAGCCATCTTACTCCCCAATAAATACTATCTTTTGCAATTTCTATTTTAGCATCATATTTTAAAAGTATTACTTCTCTATTATGAATCCAGTATTCTTTAAGTTCGCCTTTTAATGTTCTTAATGAAGGATCGCCAGAATTTCCAACTTGCATCACATTTTTATCAGCTCCTTTGTAATATCCAATCCTACTCTCTTGATAAATTATTGCTTTCACTAAATTAGGATCAAGAGGTTCGCTTGGAGGATTAGAATCTTTTAAAAACTCATTATTCCAAAAAGCAACTACTTCTATTATGATCTCATCATATCGATTATAATCTTCATTGCCTAAAACACCTTTGTATTCATAGGGTTTAATAGTTTCTTTGTTATATTCATTATTGTCAGGTAAAATAGTAACTTCAATTTTATTTAATTGTGGATTTTTATCTGACCATAATTCAATAAAATGTTTCCCTTTTTTAAAATTTACTTCTCTTTCAAATATTGCCTCTTTTCCTTTTAATATTTTTCCACACCAATACCAATCTTGATGTGAATTTTTATTTTCATTTTTTTCTATTTTACCATCAATAATTAATTTAATATCTTCATCGTCTTTATTTAATTTATTGGCGCTAGCTAAAATGCTCAATTTTTTAATAACTAAATTTTGTAAAATATAATTTATCCATGGTCTCCTATCTCCTTTTTCTGGCGGATTATTATCTATTGACGAATAAACTATCGTATTATTATCTATTTCTTCTAATTCTAATATATTAATACTTTCTAAAATTGGATTTTGATTAGGTTTTAAATAAATTGTATGTCCGCCCTTCTTTAAATTAATAGCGATTATTACTGTTTTTGACAATCCTTTCAATTCATTTCCGTTCCAAATCGCTTTAACATCATTATTTTTACTGTTTGAAGTAAAAATTTCACTATTGTCTAAATTTAAAATTATATCATCATCTTTTAAAAAAGATTTTAAATTTTTAAAATTTTGCCACCAACTTTTTGCTTTAGCTATTATTTCAATCAAATAAACTCCTTCTTTTGTCTCAAAAGAATAAAAAAAATCTTCTTTAATTTCCTTATTTATTTTTTGACCACAAAGAAATTTCATATTTTAAATTATAGAAAAATAAAAATTAAAATTCCCTACAAGCTAAAAAACTAAAAACTAAAAAGCTAATTATTGATTGATCCTCAATATAATATTCAACGACAATCCTCTTTCTTATAAAATAAAATTCAAATAATTATCTTGATTAATAATTTTAAATTCAGCGTTTTTGTAAGTTTTCCAATCCTTTGGACATAAAATTTTTTTAGAAAAATTCCATTTTATTTCAAAACCAAATAATTTTCCTTTCCTTTCTTCTATTAAATCTATTTCTTGACCATCATAGGTTCTCCAAAAATAAAACACATTAAATTTATCTTCATAAAAACATTTTTTTATTCTTTCTGTAATTATAAAATTTTCAAACAAAGCGCCAACATCATTTCTGTTTTCTGTTTTATTAAATTGTGAAATAACCGCGTTTCTAACTCCATTGTCAAAAAAATAATATTTTGCTTTACTAACCACTTCTTTTCTTAAATTTCTGCTAAATCCGCTTATTCTTTTAATTACAAAACTTTTTTCTAATAAATCTAAATATCGATCAACTGTTTTTATGTCTATTTTTAATTTATTTGCCAATTCATTTAATGAAACTTGACTGCCAACTTGAAAAGCTAATAATTTTAATAAATCCAATAATATTTTAGAAGACTTTATTTTATCTAAAACTAAAATATCTTTTAATAAATAAGATTCAACTATTTCATTTAAAATATTTTGTTTTGCCTTTTGAGTTTTTGCTTCAATCACTTCAGGATAAGAACCAAAAATTAAAAAATTTTCCAACTCTTCTTTTAACTCATGCTTATTTCGATAAAAATATAGTTCCTTTTGAGATAAAGGATATAAAATAAGCGTATTTTTTCTTCCAGTTAATGGTCCGCCAATTTGTTGAGATAAATCAAAAGAAGACGAACCTGTCGCAATAACAAAAATCTTGGGACATTGATCAATAATAATTTTCAAACCCATGCCAATATTTGGAATACGTTGGGCTCCATCAATAGCGATTAAATCGTATTCAGACGCGTAATTTAAAATTTTTGAAAAATCATTTGAGCTTAAAATATTTTGAACTCTAATATTGTCGCCAGAATCTAATCTAAATTTTAATTTTGTTTGATTTAAAAAATTATTTAATAGTGTCGTTTTTCCGGCTCTTCTTGGCCCATAAATTATTAAAGCTTTATGGGGTTTTAATAATTTATCTAAATTGTCATAAATTCTTTTTAGCATACTAAATTATAGTATATACTGGTTTTGTTTTAAATTTCCCTAAAATAAATTTTCAAATTTTATAGAATTAAATTTATTCCGGTTTAAATATTTCAAACAATCTTTTATCAAAACAGAAAAATCTTTTTCTAATCTGTTATGAGTAACATT
>JACQWZ010000011.1 GCA_016209005.1 Candidatus Kuenenbacteria bacterium | reverse complement strand
TCGATATTTAGGTTTATCGAAAAGCTAATTTACTATAGACATAGATTTAACTTTAAAATCACGCTAAAACAGCCTGATTCTGGTTTATTATTTATATTTTTATCTCATTTTATTGTAAATGTGCGTAAGTCCTGAAATTATAAATTATAAATTATAAATTTATAATTTAAAATTATTTTCTTGTTTTTATGTTTAAATTTTTATCTGATTTTATATTTGTTATTCCAAGGCTTTTTGCGATAAAAATAATTCGTTTTTATCAAAAATTTTTTTCTTTGGATCATAGCTGGCTGAAATTTTTAAAGCCTTATGGTCAATGTCGATTTAGACCAACTTGTTCTGAATACGCTTGTTTAGCCATAGAAAAATATGGTTTAATTAAAGGCGGCCTTAAAGCTATGTGGCGTATGTTAAAATGCAATCCTTATAATAAAGGAGGATACGATCCCTTGAGGTAATCTTTTAAATTAAATTAATAAATTTATTTGACATTTTATATTCTTTATTTTTTTACGAAAATTTCTAATTTCTAATTTCTAATTTCTAAACAAATTCAAAATTTAAATGATCAAAATCTAAAAATAATCAAAATTTTATTTTTTGATATTTGAATTTTGTATTTTGATATTATTTAGGATTTAGGATTTTGAAATTAGGATTTGCAAAATTTGTCTTACAAATTTTGCTTATTCTATGTCTGAACTATTTCATACAATTTGTTATCAACCAATTTATAATTTATTAATTTTTTTGTATAATATAATTCCCGGAAATAATTTGGGAGTTGCGATAATTTTTTTAACAATAATTATTAAATTACTTTTAAATCCTTTTTCTTCGCAAGCGATAAAATCGCAAAAAGCGCTTCAAGATTTACAGCCCAAAATAGAGGAAATAAAACAAAAATTTAAGGATCAAAAAGAAAAAATGGGGCAGGCAATGATGGAATTTTATAAACAAGAAAAAATTAATCCTTTTTCTTCTTGTTTGCCACTTTTAATTCAATTCCCTTTTTTAATCGCTGTTTTTAATATTTTTAAAGATGGATTTAACTCCGTGGACAAAGAATTGCTTTATCCTTTTATTTCTTCTCCAGAAAAAATTAATCCATTTTTTTTAGGAATAAATTTATCAGATTCCAATATCTTGCTTGCTGTTTTAGCTGGTGGCGCTCAATTTTGGCAAACAAAAATGATGATGCATAAAAAATTACCACTCGAAGCAACTAAATTAAAAGAAGCTAAAGATGAGAATATGACAGCAATGATGAATAAGCAAATGCTTTATTTTATGCCAATTTTAACTATCTGGATTGGCGCGACTTTACCAGCTGGACTAACTTTATATTGGTTTGTTCTCACATTGTTTATGATTATTCAGCAATATTTTGTTTTTAAAAAATCCCATGAGGCAATTAACAAATAACAAATAACAAATAACAAATAACAAATAACAATAAAACACGAAAATAAAAAAACAATCAAACACAGAAACACTCCGACGATATGATGTCGGAGTCCCGAAGCCGACGTTTCAGTCGGCTCTCCGACAAGTCATCGGAGCTGGAACGTCGGGACAAAAACACGAGAACATTAAAACATTAAAACACTGTCCTAATTTTCAATTTCTAATTTTCAATTTTCATTAAATTTTTAACTGTCATTTTACATTTTTAATTTTTATTTTTTTCTTTTTAATTTTTTATGAACACTTGGGTTAATGAAATAAAAAAAAGAACATTGAGTGGCGAACCGCCAATTTTAAGCGGACGATCTAATAAAATAGACAAAGTGAATTTTGACGATTTAATTTTTATTCCAGCGCAATTAACAGCGACGCCAATTGATTATTTTAAAGAAAAAATCGAAACAAAAACAATTTTAGGCAAATTAAGCAAAAATCCAGTTACATTAAATATTCCAATTATGAACGCGGCTATAAGTTTTGGAGCGATAAGCAAAGAGGCAAAAATTATTTTAGCCAAAGCAAGCGCAAATGTTGGATCAATCGCCAATACTGGCGAAGGTGGAATGCTCCCAGAAGAAAGAAAAAACGCCGAATTATTAATCGTTCAATATTCAACTGGAAGATTTGGAATTACCGAAGAAGTGTTAAAACAAGCGGATATGATTGAAATTAAAATTGGTCAAGGCGCAAAACCAGGTCAGGGCGGTTTATTAAAAAAAGAAAAAATTACTGATGAAATTGCCGCGATAAGACAAGTTTCAAAAGATCAAGATGTTCATTCTCCGTGCAGTCATTTGGATATAAAAAATATAAAAGATTTAAAAAAGAGAGTGCAGTGGTTAAAAAAAATAATAAATGACCGACCAATAATAATTAAATTGGGAGCGGGCAACGTTGAAGAAGATGTAAAATTAGCAATAAAAGCAAACCCGGATATTATCGCCATAGATGGATTATCTGGCGGAACCGGCGCCGCCCCTGAAATAATGTTAAACGATTTTGGCTTGCCAATTATTCCAGCGATTATTAAAGCAAGAAAAGTTTTAGATAAACTTAAAGCAAAACAAGAATTAATAGTTGGCGGAGGATTAAATAAAGGCGCTGATATCGCAAAAGCTCTCGCCTTGGGAGCCGACGCTGTTTTTTTAGGTTTCCCTTTGTTAATCGCGATGGGTTGTGTTTATTGCCAACAATGTTTTAAAGGATTTTGTCCAAAGGGAATTGCCACTCAAAATCCAGAATTAAGAAAAAAATTAAATATAGAAGAAGCGACTGTTTCTGTGTCAAATTATATTAAAAGTTGCGCCGAAGAAGTAAAAATGGTTGCCGCGGCAATTGGAAAAAAGAATGTTCATCAATTAAATTCAAATGATTTGCGCGCTCTAACATCTGATATGGCAAAAATCGCTAATGTGAAATTGGTATAAAAAACAAAATACAATTAACAATTAACAAAAAAATAATTTTAAATTTTAAATTATAAATGCAGAATTATAATTTTCTAAAAGCTAAAAGCTAAAAGCTAAAAGCTAAAATTAAAACGGCTACTGAATTCCGAGGTAGCTCAGCGGTAGAGCAGTTGGCTGTTAACCAATTGGTCGTCGGTTCGAATCCGACCCTCGGAGTTGAGTAGCTGTTTTTTTGTTTGTCTTTTTAATGTTTGAGGCTGAATTTCTAAACATTTATTTTTGTTGGCTCTATAGCGGCGTAACCCTGTGGAGCCAAAATGCAAACCAGTAAAATATAAAGTAATATCAAAAGCAATATAACTCCACAGCCCTAAGAGGGACTATGGAGCCAACGGAAAGACTAAAAAGAATCTAAAGGTTAAATTAAAATTAAGATTATTTTTTTACTCCCATACTCCAGTGTATGGGAGTATTTTAATAATAGAGTTATTTTTTAAAAAAGGAGAAAAAATTTTAATAAAATTGCATAATGCCAGATACATATTGGACTCCATAAGGCCATAGCTTTATGAAAATACAAAGTATCTATAGAGGTATTAAAGGATTTGTAAAATTGTATGAATATGGGTATAAATATACCTATATGATTACAGAAAAAGC
>JACQWZ010000062.1 GCA_016209005.1 Candidatus Kuenenbacteria bacterium | reverse complement strand
TTTAGCTTTTTTGGCTATTGAGAAACATCGGTTGGAACATGGATTCTCTTGGTATGAAAGTAAATCAAGAATTATCATTGATTCTCTTAGAAAATATCTTAGAGAACCATTTATGCCATTGCCAATAAATTCTCTTAAGCTCGATATTTAGGTTTATCGAAAAGCTAATTTACTATAGACATAGATTTAACTTTAAAATCACGCTAAAACAGCCTGATTCTGGTTTATTATTTATATTTTTATCTCATTTTATTGTAAATGTGCGTAAGTCCTGAATCTCTAATTTCTAACCTCAGGACTTACGCAGTTTAATCAAAAAATGGCTAAAGTTAGCGAAAATTGAATTTTTGTTAATTTTTCATTTTTAGCTAATATTAGCCAAATGCACATTAATAGTGCGTAACTCCTGAACCTCCATTTTTATGAACAACGAAGAAATAACATTTTTTGCCAGAACTAATTTTCGAAAGCAACAAAAAAGTTTTGGCATTAAAAGAAAAGATCGACGTCAACATATGTATGTTGTTGGGAAAACAGGTGTCGGAAAAACCGCGCTTTTGAAAAATTTTGCTATTCAAGATATTTATAAAGGCGAGGGGTTGGCAATTGTTGATCCTCATGGACAATTTATTGAAGAAGTTTTACAACAAATTCCTTCGCACCGAGTCAACGATGTTGTTTATTTTAATCCGGTCGACACTGAATTTCCAATTAGTTTTAATATTTTAGAAGCTTCCGATCCAAAATTTAAACATTTAATCGCTTCTGGATTGATTGGCGTTTTCACTAAAATTTGGTCAAATGTTTGGTCGGCTCGAATGGAATATATTTTAAGCAATTGTATTTTAGCTCTTTTGGACACGCCGGGATCAACGCTTTTGGGCATTCCTCGACTTTTGGTTGATAAAAATTATCGTCAAAAAATTATTAATAATATAAAAGATTCAGTGGTGAAATCTTTTTGGGTTAATGAATTTCAAGCTTGGGGAGAAAATTATCGCAATGAAGCCATCGCGCCAATTCAAAATAAAGTTGGACAATTTTTAAATGTTTCTTTAATTCGAAATATTGTCGGTCAATCAAAAAGCACTATCAATATTCCCGACATAATGGATAATAGAAAAATTCTCTTGGTTGATGTTTCTAAAGGAAGAATCGGCGAAGACAATTCTTCTCTTTTGGGATCAATGTTAATTACTCAAATTCAATTATCAACAATGGAAAGAGTAAGAATTCCAGAAGAAGAAAGAAAAGATTTTTATCTTTATGTTGACGAATTTCAAAATTTTGCGACTGATTCTTTCGCTTCAATTTTATCCGAAGCGCGAAAATATCGTTTAAATTTAATTATTGCCCATCAATATATTGGCCAATTAGTCACAGAAACATCAACTAAAGTCAGAGACGCGATTTTTGGCAACGTTGGAACAATGATTGTTTTTCGCATTGGCGCGGCTGACGCCGAATTTTTAGAAAATGAATTTATTGAAAGATTTACTGTTCAAGATTTAGTTAATTTGCCAAATTATAGCATTTATTTAAAGTTAATGATTGACGGAATAACTAATCGTCCTTTTTCGGCTCAAACCTTAGCGCCAGCAGACTATCTTTCAAAAGAAAAAAATAATGTGGAAAAAGTTATCCGACTTTCTCGAGAAAGATATGGTCAACCACGACAAGCGGTAGAAGAAAAAATCGCTCGTTGGTCGGGAATTTTTGAAGAATCAGGATCAAAATTATCAACGATCGCTTCTCCCCGTTCCAGCCCCTCTGGTTTATATGACGCGATTTGCAGTTTGTGCGAAAAAAAAGTTAAAGTAATTTTCCAACCTGATGGCAAAAGACCGGTTTTTTGCGAATCTTGTTTAAAAAAAGCCAAGAAAGGAGAAATAGAAATACCCAAAGAACTTTTACCAGCTCGCCAAGCTCAACCGACAAAAAAAGATGCTTATTTAGAATTAGAAAAATTAGGCATAGAATTTAGTCCTTCGCAAGACAACATAAAAACACAAGAACAAAAAAACAATACAACAATAAAACAAGAAGAAAAAAATAAAAGACAAATAAAAAAAGAGGAATATAAAACAGAATGTTGGAAATGCAAACAAAAAATAAAAGTAAAATTTAAACCCGATGGAATCAGGCCAATTTTTTGCAATGACTGTTTTGCGAAAAAAAGAGAAGAGAGAAAACACGAAAACAAAAAAACACAAAAACACGAAAACACACGAGTAGAGACGCAAAATTTTACGTCTCCACCTAAAACAATTTCTTTAAAACAAGCCTTCCAACAAAAACCAACTTCTGTTCATCAGACGAAGAAACAATAAACAATTAACAATTAACAATTAACAATAAAACTAATATTTACAAACAGCAGATGAAATATTAAAAAAATATTGATTCTATTTTATTAACTTGAAAAATTAAAAGTTTTGAATTTTAAGATGTGGTTTTGATATTTGACATTTAAGTTTTGACATTAAAATAATATGTTTTCTAAAATTCTACTTTTTACATCAATCATCGCAATTCTTTTTTTACTTACTGGTTGTAAATTAAATTTTAATCAAACTTTTTCCGACAAAGATGAAGAAATCAAAAAAGAATTAATAGAATTAACAAAAAAAGAATATGGCCATGATATAAAAGTCAAAATTGTTAACAAAACTATTGACGTTTATTTTCCAGTTAATAATTTATTAAAAGATGATAAAGCTGAAGAAAAAAAACTTAACGAAGAAATAGCGAAGAAAATTGATCGCGTTATTTTTCTTATCCATCGAGTCGCTTTAAGCTCTGATAAAAAATTAGATTTTTATGTGGCAACTGTGGCTGATATGGAAAACGGCAATGAACTTTCCATCATTGGCTATTTCCCCGATGTTTTAAAAGTTCGTTTGCTTAATATTTCAAAAAATGAATTTTCTCAAAGATTAATTAAAGGATTAAATAAAAATTCTAAAGCAATTGACGATTGGGAAGGAAAAAATTTTAAAATTGAAGAAATTTTCTTGCCAAATTTTTTAGCCGGACAAATTGCCCAGCGAATTAAAATGGCCGTTTCTAAAAATAGCTCTGGAGAAAATAAAAAAAATTTCTTTTGGTTTCAAGAAAAAAAACCAAAAGAAATTTTTGAAGCTAAAGAAATACAATGGGGATTAAAAGATAAAATTTTCTTTTTTGTTTTAGAAATTCCGGATTATCAAGAAAAAAATATTCAGGAAATTTTTAATTTAATTTTAAAAACAACCGCCCATGTTTTGTGGGCTTATGATTTTGATTATAGCGCAACGCGCGTTCTAATTAAAAGCAAAAATGAAAACAAAAAAATCTTTTTTATCAACAAAAAAGATTTAGAATTATTTAGAAAGGGGGGAATAAAAATAGAAGAATTAATTAACTAGCTTGTAGCTTTTTAGCTTGTAGCTTCTTAGTAAATTTAAATTTAAAATTAATTTTATTAAACTTTTTTCTTTCCTAAGGTTGAATTTCCAAACATTGCTTTTTTCTTTCCCGAGGTTCAACCTTTCCTAAGATTGAACCTCCAAATATTGATTTTCTTATTTTTTATTACTTTGAATTCGTATGTTAAATTATTATTAAATAATTATTAAGCGAGATATTGTTCTTTTACATTTTTTGGAATATGGTAAGAGCGGGATGAGGCGAGGCTATTTTGAATTTGTCTCTTAGAGACGTATTATAAATTGCCAC
>JACQWZ010000061.1 GCA_016209005.1 Candidatus Kuenenbacteria bacterium | reverse complement strand
TTTCTAATTTTTAATTTCTATTAAATTTTCAATAACAAAATTTCTAAACGCTTATTTCTTATTGTCTTTGTTTGAAAATTAAGTCATTAAAAATTTAATGAAAATTAGAAATTGAAAATTGAAAATTTTGCAAAATTTTCTTAAATTTTGCTTATTTTATATTATCTTGTTATCTTGATGCGCTTGTTCTTCTATTTTAATCCAATCCTTATATTTTTCCTCAACTATTTTTTTCTCTTGTTCTATTTTTTTATGTCGTCCTTGAAGTTCTTTTGAAATTTCTTTTTTCTCTTTTGATAAATAATCAAAAATCGCTTCAGATAAAGCGTCAATGGCTAATATGGAACAATGCAATTTTATTGGCGGCAATCCTCCCAAAAAATTAATAATATTTTCTTTGGTTATTTTTAACGCTTCCTCTAGTGTTTTCTCCTTTGCTAAATCGGCAATAACACTGCTGGTGGCAATAGCGGCGACACATCCAAATGTTTCAAATTTTATATCTTTGATTATTTCTTTTTTTTTGGTTTTTTTTATTTTAATATAAAGCCACATTACATCTCCGCAAATAATATTTCCAACCTTCCCAATTCCATCGGGATTTTTTATTTTTCCATAATTGCGAGGATTTTTAAAACATTTTATTACTTTTTTTGAATAGAGAGGCATAAAAAATTATTATTTAAACGGGGAAATTTTTCTTAAATTTTTAATAACCCCGGGAAGAATTTTTAAAACATAATCAATGTCTTTTTCGGTTGTCCATCTTCCCAAACTTAATCTTAAAGAACCATGGGCTTGATGATGTTCTAAACCAATAGCCAAAAGAACATGGGAAGGTTCTAGTTTTTCCGAAGAACAAGCCGAACCAGTGGAAGTGGCGATTCCCAATAAATCAAGTTGAATAACTATTGATTCACCTTCAATTCCGCTAAACCAAAAATTAACGTTGTTTGGCAATCTTTTTGTTAAATGGCCGTTTAAATAAGAATCGGGAATTTTATTTAAAATTCCTTTTATTAATTTATCTCTTAATTTGCTTAATCTTTTGTTTTCAATAAACATTTCTTTTTGACAAATTTTTATTGCTTCGCTAAATCCAATAATAGCTGGAATGTTAACGGTTGACGATCTTAAACCTTTTTCATGTCCGCCGCCAAGTAAAATTGGTTCAATCTTTATTCCCTCTCTAATAAATAAACAAGCAGCTCCTTTTGGACCGTACATTTTATGCGAAGAAGCAGTTAATAAATCAATGTTCATTTTATTAACATCGATTGAAATTTTTCCGAAACTTTGAGAAGCGTCAATATGAAAATAAATTTTAGATTTTTGCCTGCCCACTGAAGTCTTGGCGAAAGTGGAATTTAAGATTTCAGATTTTTTTCTTATTATTTCTCCTATTTCTTTAATTGGTTGAATGGTTCCGATTTCATTGTTGGCATGCATAATTGAAACTAAAATTGTATTTTTTTTAATCGCTTTTTTAACATCATTCAAATCAACTAATCCGTGTTTATCAACTTTTAATCTAGTTATTTCAAAACCTTGTTTTTCCAACCATTTAGCAGCTTCTATAATGCAGGCATGCTCAATTGAAGAAATAATAATATGACCGCTTTGGCGAGCCAATGCAATTCCTTTTAATGCCAAACAATTACTTTCAGTGGCTGAACCAGTAAAAATTATTTCATTTGGTTTTGCCCCTCTAAGAGACAAATTCAAAATAGCCTCGCCTCATCCCGCTCTTACCATATTCCAAAAAATGTAAAAGAACAATATCTCGCTTAATAATTATTTAATAATAATTTAACATACGAATTCAAAAAAGCACCAAATCCAAAATTATCCATCCTCCGTAGCAAGAGCTACTGCGGAGGACGGACAAATTCTAAATAAATTACAATAATGACCAAAATTCAAAATTCTAAACAAAGAATGTTTTAATTAAAGATAAATTATTGTTTTGAATTTTGAACATTGTGATTTTGGATTTATTTAGAATTTGGTGTTTTGAATTTTGAATTTATTTTGAATTTCGTAAATTCAAAGTGTTTAATATATTTATACTTTATCACAAATATAATTAAAAGTAAATTTACTGTTAGAGTTTTTTATAAGTTATTTTAATTGCATTTATAATAAAAATCATACTTATCCACAGTTTTACTATTGATTAAAAAATATAGCTTGATATTATAGACCTATACCTATGGTCGGGGTAATAAAAAATTAAAAATGCAAAAATCAAAATGCAAAATTATGGAAAATCAAAAACAGAAAACTTTAATAAATTTTAAAAAGGCTCAAAGTCTTTTGGGAAAAATTCTCAAGATGGTTGAAACCAATGAATACTGCATTGATATTATGCAGCAAAACTTGGCAGTGATAGGACTTTTGAAATCCGCCCATCAGATGCTTATGGAAAATCATCTTAATACTTGCTTCAAAACGGCAATGGCGACAAAAAATGAAAAAAGAAAACAAGAAATGACCCAAGAAATTTTAAGGGTTACAAAATTACTTAATAAATAATTAAAATTATATGCTTAAAAATACAAAGGAACATATTTATTATGTTAAAGGAATGCATTGCGCTTCTTGCGAGATTTTAATAGAAAAAAAATTATTAGAATTGGAAAATATAAAGTCAGTCGAAGCATCAACTGCCAAAAGCGAAGTGCTAGTTGAATACGAAGACAAAAAGCCAACACTTGAAAAATTAAATGAAATTTTTAAAAAAGATGGCCATGTTTTTTTTGACAAATCAAAAGAAACAGTAAATCCGTTTGATCCGAATGAACTTATTACAACGATTATTATTGGGTTATTAATTGTTATTGGTTTTATTGGATTAACTAAAATGGGATTATCAGAATTAATAAATGTTAACTCAACATCATCTTTGCCAACATTTTTTATATTTGGACTTATAGCAGGAGTTTCCAGTTGCGCCGCTTTAGTTGGAGGAATAATCCTTTCTATGTCAAAACAATGGGGCGAATTATATTCAGACACAAACTCTACTTGGAAAAAAATTCAACCACATTTAATCTTTAATATTGGCAGACTTATTTCTTATGGTTTTTTTGGGGCAATATTAGGATTGGTTGGCAATAAATTAAATTTTTCTCTAAATTTTACGCCGATTTTAGTTTTAATTATTTCTGTAATAATGATTTTCTTGGCTTTGCAAATGTTTGGTTTTAAAGCATTCAGAAAGTTTCAATTTACAATGCCAAAATTCATAACTAGATACATTGCCGATGAAACTAAATTTCAAGGTAAATATATGCCATTTTTAATGGGCGTTTTTACTTTTTTTCTGCCTTGCGGTTTTACAATAACCGCGCAAGGATTAGCTTTAGGAAGATTTTTAAGAATAGCTGGAATTTTAGTTCTGTTTTTTGCTTTTTACAACATTAATGCTCAATTAAATGTTTTGGGATTTTCTAGTTTTAATAATCTAATAAATAATTCTAATCAATCTCAAAGCGAACAAGGGTTGCCACAGATTATTGACGGCAAGCAAATTTTAAAAATGGACGCTTCCTCTTCTGGTTATTCGCCAAGCTATTTAAAAGTTAAAGTTGGTATTCCGGTTCAATGGGAAATTACTGACAAAGGAACAAGTGGCTGCACTAACGCTGTTATTTCAAAAAATTTATTTGAAGGAGAAATTCCCTTGACTCCAGGTCAAACCAGCATTAAGAAATTTACTCCCGAAAAACCGGGTAAATATAAATTTTCTTGTTGGATGGGAATGATTTCAGGGACTATAGAAGTTATAAAAGATGATACCATCAACAATGTATCTACTCAAACAAACAACGCAACAGAAGTTGCTCCTGTCCAATCAAGTCGTAGTTCATGTGGAAGTTCTAGCAAAGGTTGTGGATGTGGTGGATGCGGTGGTGGAACTAAAATTAAAAAAGATGATTCTACTACTATTGCAAAAGTGGAAAGCAATGTTCAAATAATTAAAAGTATTTATACATCCAGCGATTATTTACAGCCAAATGTGTTTAAGGTTAAAACAGGACAAAATGTAAAATTTATTATTGATATTAAAGATGATGGTCGCGGATGTAGTTATGCCATAATGATTCCTAATTTATACAACAATGCCATTCCACTTTCAGCTGGCAATACTATAACAATGGAATTTACGCCAACAGTTCCCGGCAATTATGACATTACTTGTGGTATGGGTATGATCAATTATGGGACTATAATTGTAGAATAATTAATTTTAATATATTTTATTTATTAAATTTCAAATTTATGAAACTTGGTATTATTATCTCAACAAACAATTCGGAAACTAATTGGAATGCTTTGCGTTTGGCTAATTTTGCCATTAAACAAGGAGACGAAATTAAAATTTTTTTAATTGGTCAAGGCGTTGAATATGAATCAGGAAATTCCGAAAAATTCAATATTCAAGAACAAGTGAAAGAATTTTTACTGTCAGACAAAGCGCAAATTTTAGCTTGTGGCACTTGCTTAAAATTACGCGAACAAAAAACAACTAATTCTTGTCCAATAAACACTTTAAAAGATTTATATTTATTAATAAAAGAAAGTGATAAAATTTTAACTTTTTAATTTATGAAAAAAATAATTTTAAAAATTGAAGGTATGCATTGTGTCTCTTGTGAAAAAATTATTGAAATGGAATTAAAGGAGATCACAGGGATTAAAATAATCAAAATAAATTATCAGACTGGCGAGGCAATAATTGAAGCAGAGTCTTGGATTGATAATAATGTTATATTGAACGCAATTAAAAAAGCTGGGTATGAAGCTCAAACAATTAATGAAGAATCAGATGATAAAAATAATGATGGAAATAACAATGATCAAAATAATAATATAGACAATAACGTAATTATAGAAAAAAAAACTGTAAATCAGGATGAACCGTTTAAAATTAAATTAGAGACGTTCGTTGAATTAAATGGCGAGTTTAATCAAAAAGATAATAATCCTTTATTTAAAGGGAAAATTATCAATCACAAAAAAGGTGAATTTGAAGTGCCAAAAGATCAGCCAGACATTGATTTGTTTGTTGATAAATTAATTAAATCATCTAAATTAGGGCAATTATTTGGCGTATTTTCAGAAAATTCTGCCAGTTCTCAACAATATTTATCTAATCATATTTTATCAAAAGAAGCGAAAGACATTGCTATTGTTTCATCGGCCATAAAAGAAGGTGGGGAGGAACGCGTTATTTTAAATATATCCGGCATGCATTGCGCGTCTTGCGCGGGAATTATTGAACGAAGTTTAAAAAAAATTCCTGGCGTAAAAGAGGTAAATGTAAATTTTGCTGCTGAAAAAGCAAGAGTATTGTATGATCGCGCTATCGTGACAACAGAGCAAATTATTAACGCTATAAAAAAAGCTGGTTACAAAGCGGATTTAATGAGCGCCGATACGCCAGAAGCTGAAAAATTTAAAAAAGAAAAAACAATCAAAAGTTATTTTAAAAAATTTATTTTGGGTTTGATTTTAAGTTTGCCAATGTTTTACTTTATGCTATTAGATTCCTTTAAATTCTTGCCAGGCCGTGAATCAATAATGCCGTTTATTGGCGTGATTTCTTTTATACTCACAACACCAGTCCAATTTATAGTCGGCGCGGGGTTTTATCGCGGAATGTGGAGCAGTTTAAAAATGAAAACATTTAATATGGACAGTTTGATAGCGATTGGCACAAGCACCGCATATTTTTATAGTTTTGTTTTATTCATTAATTATATTATTAACAAAGGAAGTTTGATTGGATTAGGTGGAGAAAAAATACCTGATTTATATTTTGAAACAGCGGCTTTTCTAATTACTTTTGTTATACTTGGCAAATGGCTTGAAGCAAAAACAAAAGGACAAACTTCTGAAGTGATAAAAAAATTAATGGGCATGCAACCCAAAACAGCGCGAGTTATAAGAAATAACGCGACGGTGGATGTGTTAATTGAACAAGTTTTAATTGGCGATATTATTGTTGTGCGTCCGGGAGAAAAAATTCCAGTTGACGGCGAGATTGTCAAAGGACATTCATCTATTGATGAGTCAATGATTACTGGTGAAAGTATTCCTGTTGAAAAAAATATCGGGGATACTGTGATCGGCGCGACAATAAATAAACACGGCAGTTTTGAATTTAAAGCAACTAAAGTTGGCAGTGAAACAGCTTTAGCGCAAATTATCCGTTTGATTGAAGAAGCTCAAGGATCAAAAGCACCAATTCAAGCTTTTGCCGATAGAATTTCCGCTTATTTTGTCCCAATTGTAATCATTCTGGCTATTTTAACTTTTGTTGTTTGGTTTTTCTTTTTAAACGCCAGTTTAGTTTTTAGTTTAATGGCATTCACAGCTGTTATAGTTATCGCCTGCCCATGCGCATTGGGCTTGGCAACGCCAACAGCCATAGCAGTTGGCACTGGAAAAGGAGCGGAATATGGCGTTTTAATTAAAGGAGGCGAACCATTGGAAGCGGCCTGCAAAATTAAAACAATAGTTTTTGACAAAACAGGTACGCTTACCAAAGGCAAACCAGAACTTACTGATATTATTGGTTTATCATCAAGCGATGAAGAAGAAATTGCGTCTATTGCCGCAAGTTTGGAAAAATTATCCGAGCATCCTTTAGCAGAAGCGATAGTAAAATACGTTGAAGAAGAATCTATTTCGTTAGATGAAGTAAATAATTTTAAAGCAATTCCTGGACACGGCGTTGAAGGCATTATTAAAAATCAGAAATATTTTTTTGGCAATCGCAAATTAATTTCTGATATTGTCGGTTTAGATGTAAATAAAGCCGAGCGTAAAATTCGTAAATTAGAAGAAAATGGAAAAACAACAATGATATTAGCTTCTGACAAAGAAATATTAGGACTTATTGCGGTTGCCGATACTTTAAAAGAAAACACAATAGAAGCTGTTCAACAATTGCAGAAACGCAATATTGAAATATATATGATAACAGGTGATAATCAAAGAACAGCCGAAGCTATTGCTAAACAAATTGGAATTAAATATATATTGGCCGAAGTATTGCCAGAAGATAAGGCTAACGAAATAAAAAAATTACAAGGAACTGGAATAAAAGTCGCAATGGTTGGAGATGGTATAAACGACGCGCCTGCTTTAGCTCAAGCTGATTTAGGAATTGCTATGGGGGGAGGCACTGATGTTGCAATGGAAACCGGTGGAATTGTTATAATTAAAAATGATTTGCGCGATGTTTTAACTGCTATAAAATTAAGCCGAGAAACAATGAGCAAGATTAAACAAAATATGTTTTTTGCTTTATTTTACAATGTCATTGGAATTCCAATCGCGGCGCGTGTTTTTATTAGTTTTGGATTAATTCTAAAACCAGAATTAGCAGGTTTGGCAATGGCTCTAAGTTCTGTTTCAGTTGTTAGTAATTCATTATTATTGCGACGTTTTCATCCACAAAAAACAAATTATATTTCTTCAATCGCGCCAATAATAATGGGGGCGGGATTCTTGTTGTTGTTTATTATGTTCGCGAAATTTATGAAATAATATCGGACGACAAATAAAAAGAGAGGTAAAATAATACTTAATTTTTTTAACATAAGAGAATAAATTCACATACATTCGGACTTCAATGATGTTCAAAAATATGCTATAATAAATATATGAAAAATTGGTCTATAAATATAAAAGAATTAAGGAAAAATAAAGATAGATTTACTGTTTGGAAGCTGGAACAGTTGATTAATTTTGGTTTAGGCAAGGAAAAAATGGGTCTTCTCCCAAACGTGTGGGTGAATTAGTAGATTTAAATTAGTAAATCACTTGTATTTATAAGGGCTAATAAGGATTGAAAGGTTTTAAAAATCTGTTACAATTAAGTTATAAAAAAAATTAAGAAGCTGCTGGATGAATATCGTTTCCCCGGATTTTGTCCTCATGTAGCCCTAAGGGGAAAATTTAGAGATCCCAATGCTAGGATTATTCAATTTACACGACGTCAAAAAAAACTTTTTGCGGATGTTGTGGAACAATGTGTCGCAGTTTCTATGATCGTAAAACCAAAATTATTAGAGACTTATCCTGTGGCGATACTCGAATTTATTTATCAGTTGAAATACGACGCGTCAACTGTATGAAATGCGAAAAAGTTAAAAGTGAAAAATTAAATTGGCTGTCTAATAATCCTTTCTATACCAAACGTTTTGCTTTTCATGTCGGTCGTAGGTTAAGGTGTACCCTTTGTCAAGACAATAATATTGGGTGAATTAGGTGGATTTTAAAAATTAAAATTAAATTAAATTATTTGAAATTATTTTTGAGAGGATACATTTATATCATCTTTTTCTTTTTAACGCGTCTGAGACGA
>JACQWZ010000058.1 GCA_016209005.1 Candidatus Kuenenbacteria bacterium | reverse complement strand
TAAGCTTCTTCATTTTAAGCTTCGGGTTTATCCTGTTTAGAAATAAAGAAAGTCCTGACATGAAAGGTATATAATCTTGCATAATGCCAGATACATATTGGACTCTGTAAGACCTTAAGTCTTATGGAATTCTATAATCATATCCATTGTAAATATACCGGTGTTAAAGGCTTTTTAAGATTGCATAACTATGCCCTAAAATGGGCATATATGATAACAAAAAAAGCCAAATGCAAGATCAAGGTATTGTCATTCTGGGAAAAGCATGGCCTTGAGGCTACCCTAGATGCTTTCCCAGTGAAAAGATCGACTTTTTTTCTTTGGAAAAAGAAGCTAAAAGAAAGCTCTGGTAAACTAGAAGCTTTAAACGAAGAGAGAAGAACTCCTAGAACTAAACGTAAGCGTATCTGGCCATGTAAGATCAGAGACAAAATTAAGAATTTAAGAGAAGAGCATCCCAATTTAGGTCCAGAAAAACTCTATCCATTACTTTTGGTATTCTGTAATGAAAACAATCTTATATGTCCTAAACCAAGAACAGTTGCCAGAATCATTGCTGATGATCCAGAAAAGATGCGAATTTTTCCAAAAAAGATATCTCATTTCGGTAAAGTAAGGCCATTGAAACGGCAAAGAGTCTTAAGAAAGCCCAAAGATCTAAAAGCTTTGTATCCAGGCCATCTGGTTGCCTTAGATACCATAGAAAAGTTTATTAATGGAACAAAGCGTTATATTATTACTTTTGAGGATATTCATACTAGATTCTCCTTCGCATGGGCAACGATAAGTCATGCTTCATTGGCAGCCAAAGAATTCTTTAATCTGTGTCTTAAAGTATTCCCTTATTCCTTCAATTTTCTTTATGTTTTAACAGATAATGGTTCTGAATTTAAGAAACATTTTGCAGAAGAGCTAAAACGGTTGCACCTTTTACACTTCCATACATATCCTAAGACTCCGAAAATGAATGCCCATGTTGAACGATTCAATAGAACCATTCAAGAAGAATTTGTTGATTATCACCTAGATGAGTTAATGGAACCTGATACTTTTAATAATTTACTCATTGATTATTTAATTTTCTACAACACAGAAAGAGTACATTGTGCTTTCAAAAACAAACTTTCGCCAATGCAATTCATGCTACAATGGCAGGAGAAAGCGTTGTTGAAATTAAAGCTATCAAACCTAACGCTTAATCAACCAATTAACATATCAATTAAAACACCCATGGAGTCCAATTTTGGGTGGCATTATACAGAGGGTTGCAAATTTCATTACTTTTTGTTAATATATTTCTATTAAATTAGTTAGAGGAGCAAATGGCAAAAGATACTAAAGAAACCAAAAAACCAGAAAAAGAAAAGAAAACACAGGAGAAAAAAGAGGTTAAAAAGGCAAAAGAAGCTAAAAAAGAAGAAATCTTAGC
>JACQWZ010000057.1 GCA_016209005.1 Candidatus Kuenenbacteria bacterium | reverse complement strand
TGCGTAAGTCCTGGATTTATGATTTCAGGAGTTACGCACTATTAATGTGCATTTGGCTAATATTAGCTAAAAATAAAAAATTAACAAAAATTCAATTTTCGCTAACTTTAGCCATTTTTTGATTAAACTGCGTAAGTCCTGGATTTAAGAATGTGTTATAATTCCTAAAAGCTAAAAGCTAAAAGCTAAAAGCTAATTTATTATGAAATTTTCAAATTATTTTTTAAAAACTTCAAAAACAACAGCAGGCGATGATAAAAGCGTTTCGGCAAAACTTCTTAAACAGGGGGGGTTTATTTCTGAATCTGTCGCGGGTCGTTATTATTTTTTGCCAATTGGTCATCGCGTTCAACAAAAAATAATGGCTATTATTAAAGAAGAAATGGACGCGGCCGAATATCAAGAAATGACAACGCCGATTTTGCATCCTTTGGAATTATGGAAAGAAACTAACAGAACCAATACGACTGGTTTTGAATTAATGAAAATAAAAGATCGTCGAGACGTTGAATTTGTTCTTGGCGGAACAGCCGAAGAAATGTTTGTGGATTTAGTTCGCCAATATAAATCAAGTTATCGAGATTTGCCATTTCATCTTTATCAATTTTCTCCAAAATTTAGAGATGAATTGCGGGCTAGGGGCGGACTTCTTCGGGTTCGAGAATTTATTATGAAAGACGGATATTCTTTTCATAAAGACGAGGAAGATTTTAAAATTGAATATAAAAAAATGAAAAAAGTGTACTCTAAAATTTTTAAACGACTCGGATTAAAAACTGAAATTGCTGAGTCTGATAATGGTTATATTGGCGGGGAATATTGTCATGAATTCATTGTGGAATCTGACTTTGGCGAGAGTAAATATTTTGTTACTAAAAATGGCGATTATGCCAGCCATGAAGATGTTACTGTCTTTCAAAAAGAAATAAAAAATAAAGACGAAAAACAAAAACCGCTTGTGGAAGTTCAAGTCGAACGAGGCGTAACAATGGAAGATGGCGTTAAATTTCACAAACTTCCGCTTTGGCAACAAATTAAAGACGTCCTTTTTATGGACAACAATGGCAGATTTATTTTGGCAATCATTAGAGGCGACCTTGATGTAAATGAAACGAAATTACTGCATTTAATAAAGGCTGTAAGTTTGCGCCATGCCAGAGATGAAGAAATTAGAGAAAAATTGCGCTCAGAAGCCGGTTTTATTTCTCCAGTTAAAATAAAAAACAATTTAGACAAAAATGTTGAATTAATTATTGTTGCCGATGATTCTTTGCGAACAATCGCGAATGGTTATGGCGGAAGCAATAAAAAAAATATAGATTTAATGAATATCAATATTGATCGCGATTATCAGCCAGATATTGAGGGCGATATTGCCTTAGCTAAAACTGGCTATGATGCCCAGAATGGCATGGGAAAATTAATTGAAAAACGCGGGATTGAAGTTGGAAATATTTTTCAACTCGGTTATCATTATTCAAACTTAATGAAAGGCGCGACTTTTGTTGATAGCGACGGGAAAGAAAAACCTTTCTATATGGGATGTTATGGAATCGGGATTGGTCGAACAATGGCCGCAATTGTGGAAATTCATCATGACGAGAAAGGGATTATTTGGCCAAGAGAAATAACGCCATTCGCAGTTCATTTGTTGTCAATTAACAGTCAACAATTAACAATTAACAATAAAATTAAAAAAGAAGTTAATAAAATTTATAAAGATTTACAGAAAAATAATTTAGATGTATTATATGATGACAGAAATGACGTGAGACCGGGTGAAAAATTTGCTGACGCGGATTTAATCGGAATTCCATATAGAATCGTGATAAGCGAAAAAACTTTAGAACAAAATTGCGTTGAAATAAAAAAAAGAGGAGAGGAAAAAGTGGAGTTGGTAAAAATAGAAAACTTATTACAATTTTTAGAATTAAATTTAAAAAATTAAAAACAAAATATTCTAAGCAAAGAATGTTTATTTTATTATGGAAATAGAAACTATTACAAATATAAAAAAAATAGAAACTCCAAAATTTAAGAAAGAAATAGCAGGACCTTTAACTCCAATCCACATGGAAATTCATGAAAAAAATATTATAGAGGTAAATAAAAAAGCGGTTGAATTGACGCGAAAAGAAATTTTAAAAAAATATAATAATATTCCTGAAAAAAACCGTATTATTTTACCTATTCCAAAAGGATCACAATATCAACGGGTTGTAAGATGTTTTGTAATTATAGACAATATAAATATGGGAAATTATTATATAGAAGGAAGTACTGACCACGCAATTTTAATTAGAAATTTTATTTTTCAAAATAATGTTTCACAAAGGGACATTGATAATAATAATTTATGGAAAATTAAAAAGGGGATTATAGATCCTTTTGGTAAAAATTTTGAAAGTTATCCCCAAGTAAGAAAAGAATTAGAAATTTTAAAAGAACAAAATCAATGGGAGGGGGTTATTCCCAATTGGGTTTTAACATTTGAACATTCTGCGCCAGAAAATAATTAATTTTTTAAAAAGTCACAAACTAATTTTTTATGCGAGTTTTCAGCGCCGTTCAGGCATTTTGAATTTTTACTATTATAATTTTATGTTAAAAAAATTAAAAAAAATATTGGTCGCAGGAGTTCAACCAACTGGAAAAATCCACATAGGCAATTATTTTGGCGCAATGAAGCAATTTGTAGATCTTCAAGATAAATATGAAAGTTATATTTTTATTGCTGACTATCATGCGATAACCACAGTTCAAAATAGAGCAGAACTTATGCAAGGAATTATTGATGTAGCTCTAGATTATCTTGCCATTGGTCTTGACCCAAAAAAAATAATTCTTTTTAAACAATCTGATATTTCTCAAGTAACAGAACTTGCTTGGATATTTAATTGTCTTACCACAATGCCGTATCTTATGCGAGCCCATGCTTTTAAAGATGCTGAAGTAAAAAATAAAGAAATAAATGTGGGCCTCTTTGATTATCCTATTCTTATGGCTTCAGATATTTTGATACAAGACGCAGACATTGTTTCTGTTGGGCAAGATCAAAAACAGCATGTTGAATATGCAAGAGATACCGCGCAAAAATTTAATAAGATTTATGGAAAAACTTTCAAAATTCCCGAACCATTTATTCTTCCACATGTAGAAACTGTTCCCGGAACTGATGGCAGAAAAATGAGCAAAAGTTATGGTAATGTAATTCCGCTTTTTGCCACTGATGAAGAAATTAAAAAAGCTGTTATGAAAATTCCAACAGATTCAAAAGGTGTTGATGAGCCAAAAAATCCAGATGAATCTATTATTTTTGCGATTCATAAATTACTTTTAAATGACAAAACTTTAAAAACTTTGGAAGATAAATATAAAAAAGGTGGAATGGGTTATAAAACAGCAAAAGAAATGCTAATTAAAGATTTAACAGCTTTTATAAAACCACTGAGAGAAAAAAGAAAAATGCTTGCTAAAGATATTAATACTATTTTAGAAATCTTAAAAAATGGCGGAAAAAGAGCTTCAATGAATGCTGAAAAGAAAATAAAAGAAGTTAGAGAAAAAGTCGGAGTGAAAATATATTAGAACTTCCAGTTTTTAGCTCATAGTTGTTAATAGCAAAAAAAACAAGAGTAATAACAATAGAAACTTTAAAAAAAGTTAAAAAAAGATGTTTTTAAATTATTTCTAATTTTCCAATTTTAATAAAATCTAAATTTATTTTTTAATTTTTACATTGTCATTTTGCATTTTGCATTTTGATTTTTGCATTTTTATTTTATGGCTGAAGAAATAAAAAATGTTGCGGAAGAAACGCAACCAGAGGAAAATTTGATGCTTGAAAAAGTAGAAACAGAAGAAAATTTAATGCTTGAAGAAATAAAAGTTCCAAAAGGATGGTCTTTGCTTAAAGATGATAAAATTAGTCTTAGAAAAGTATTATTGGCCGGAGTAATCATTGCTGTCGTAAGCAGTATTTGGGGAATGTTAACTTGCGGATGGCTTTTTAATTGGGTTTATTTTTTAGAGCCAACAGAAGTTTGGAAAGATATTAATTTTCAAGATCCAGTATTTAATGGAATATTTTATGGCGGAGTTTTTGTTTTGAATTTTTTATTCGCTTGGGTTTTTGCTTTGCTTTATCATGGCATTCCGGGAGAAAAAATAGGAAAAGGGATTTGGTATGGATTTTTAGTTTGGTTAATTGGAACATTGCCGGGAATATTTAGTCTTTATCTTTGGGCAAATATTTCTGAAATAGTTATAATTTATTGGCTTGCCAATTTGTTAATTGAACGGATAATCGCTGGTATGATAGTGGCTTCGATTTATAAACCGAGAAGCGTGTAACACATAATGCGTAACGTGGAACGTGAAATGCGTATGTGAAATATGTGCAACACAATGAATTAAAATTAACGTTATGCGTTATGCGTTATGCGTTATGCGATTATTAGATTTGACAAAAAAATAGATTTTGATACACTAAAATTAGTTTGTAGTTTTTGTCATCCCGACCGTGCTTCCGAGCGGAGGGATCTAATTTTTTTAATTATAATTATATGAAAGAAGCAATTAACAGTCTTATAAATTTTTTTAGTGGAAAAGATAAAGAACAACCAATAAAAGAAGAACCAATAAAAACAGGAATTATTAAGACAGAAAGAAACCCGTTCAAAAAAGAAGGCCCTTTTTCTGGTGGACTTCAAAAGTGTGATGGGGAGAAAAATATAATAAGAGAAGATCCTTTTTTTAGAAATAAAGATGGTGTTGCACTATGTACTAAGTAATCAATAAAAGAAGTAGAAAATTTTTCCAAAGCAAAAAAAGAACCAATAAAAGTAAAAGAAGAAACAACAGAAAAAGAAAAACCAGTAATTTCTGTCAAAACAACAGAAGTAGTAGAAGAAAAAAAACCAATAGAAACAGAAGAATTTATTAAGGCACAAAAAACAGAAAAAATTATTAAAGAACAAGAAGAAAGAATTAAATCTTTTTTAAAGTCAAATGAACGTTGGTTAGCTTCCTCTTGGGAAATTATAAAAATAAGAAGAAAAATAAATGAATGGAATAAAGCTGATGGACAAGATTATTTTTTTAATGAAAACAGTGATTATCAAATTCAAGAAGCAATTAAACAGGTTAAAGAAAAATGTAGTATCTCCTTCCACTAATCCCTCTCATCAATGGAGGGGGATAATTTAGGAGTTTTGTAATTTCAGGAGTTACGCACTATTAATGTGCATTTGGCTAATATTAGCTAAAAAATGAAAAATTAACAAAAATTCAATTTTCGCTAACTTTAGCCATTTTTTGATTAAACTGCGTAAGTCCTGAATTTAAGGAAATTAACATTTTAATTTTTACATTTTGATTTTTGATTTTTTATGAAACAATTAAATAAAAATATAAATTTTACTGTGGTTTATGAAAAGGTGAGTGAAGGTGGATATGTGGCCTATGTACCAACTTTACAGGGATGTCATACCCAAGGAGAAACTTTAGAAGAAACGGAAAAAAACATTAAAGAAGCCATCGAACTTTATCTTGAATGTTTATTAGAAGAAAAAAAAGAAGTTTTTTTACCAAAACATGAATTTATGAGCATCGTTAATATAAAAATTCCTGTTAGAGTAAATTGTTAATTTTATGAAATTACCAAGTTTAGATTCAAGAAAAGTTTTAAAAATTTTAAAAAAAGCTGGATTTGAAATTGAACGTCAAAAAGGAAGTCATATTATTTTAAAAAATTATTTAATAAAGAGAATAACAGTTGTTCCAAAACATCCAGACAAAACTATTAAAACATCTTTATTGTATAGCATTATTAATGATACTGGATTATCAAAAGAAGATTTTTTAAATTTTTATTTATAATATTTGATTTTTATATTTTTATTATTTGATTATTATTTGAAAATTTTATCATTGAAAATTTAATGAAAATTGAAAATTGAAAATTGAAAATTAGTAAAATTTATCTGATAAATTTTATTCATTTATGCCTAATTTTTTAAATCAACTGCCATTAGATGGATTAAAAATGATTTCTTTTTGCCCAATTTGCAATGAACATCATAAACTTATAGAAGCTAAAATTTTAGAAGAAAAAAATAATAATCATTTAATCTATTTAAAATGCAAAAAATGTAACAGCTCAATTGTTTCTTTAGTCGCTGCTGACGGATTTGGCATTAATTCAGTTGGCTTGGTCGTTGATTTAACCGCTGAAGATGTTTTAAAATTTAAAAACTCTCCAGTTATTAATAGTGATGATGTTATTTTAACTCATCAATTTTTAGAAGAAAGCAAAACTAAAGGAAATGTAAAATTATAAATTCAGGACTTACGCAGTTTAATCAAAAAATGGCTAAAGTTAGCGAAAATTGAATTTTTGTTAATTTTTCATTTTTAGCTAATATTAGCCAAATGCACATTAATAGTGCGTAACTCCTGAATTTCTAAAAAAAAAAAAAAAATTATTATTCATCAATTTTAATTCCCAACCCAGCGAAAATTGAATTTTTGTTAATTTTTCATTTTTAGCTAATATTAGCCAAATGCACATTAATAGTGCGTAACTCCTGAATTTCTAAACTTTGGCAAAAAATTATTATTCATCAATTTTAATTCCCAACCCAGTTAAAATTTGATTATCAGGAGTTGAACTTTTAACTTGATCAATAACCCAAATAATTATTGCGCGGAAAGTTTCATTAAAAATGCTTTTTGACAAATTTCACTCATGGAACAATGAGGAACATTAGTAGAACTATTTTTGGAAACGTATTGAGCCTTCACTAACTCAAGTATTATTGCCGATGTAAAAACCAAGCACCAATGACTTTTGATGCCGTTTAATTTTCTCATCTGATAATCCTTAAGTCCCAAGTGTTGCTTAGCATCTCGAAAAAAAGTTTCTACTGTCCATCGCATTAAATAAATTTTAAATAATTTTTCTGGCCTCCATTCTTTACAATTTGAAACTAAAAAAATTGGTTCTTTTAATTTATTATTTTTATCATATTCATAAGACATTAATATTCTGATCGTTTCTTTTCCTTTTTTTAAAGAAGGTAAAGATTTTTTAAGAGACTGATAACGATATTTTTTGATTTTGCTATCATTATTAATTTCAGCCAAGGACATTTTTCTTTTATCTTCAGTGGTAATTGTATTAGCATAATCGCTAAAATTAATTTCTTTGCCTTCATGAATAAATTTGCGATTATTTTTAACCATAGAAACCCAATCTTTTTGCTCTGATTCTAAAAAGTCAACAAATTCTTTACAAAAATACCAACTATCAAAAAGCACGCCTTGAAAAGGTATTCCTTGATTAATCGCGTAACGAATTAATTCAATGGCAATTTTAATTTTAGTACGGAATTCTATTTTTATTTCTTGACAATCATCCTCGGTTCGATAAAGATCAAATTTTAAAGGATAACGATTTCCATTTTTATCCGCATAAATAAGCGCAACTAAACAATGGGCATATTTTAAATATCTTTGTTCTGAATGATCATATTGTTTGCTGACGGCTTCCATCATTTTTCCAAATTTTTCAATTAAAGAATCATCTATTATTAGCCATCCCTTGGAAGAAAATCTTTTACTTTCATCCGGTAAATGTTTAATAATTGATACGGAAGTTTTCATAATTTCTTCCATGTTCCAATCACTTTCAGAAACAAAATGATGTAAACTATCATAATGCCTGCCTTGTTCAAATCCCTTACTCAAGGTGTAAATATCAGCCTGATCATTAATAATTATTCCTGTAATAAAATTTTCAAAGTGTTTAAATTGTGGTACACTAAAATTGTTTTTATAGTTTTGGCAAAACGATTGAATATTTTTAGGGATTTGTAATATTGGAATGTTTATATGCCTATATTATGTCATATCTCAAGAAATTTGCCAAAGTTTAGTTAATATCTAAAATTTATAATTCAGGAGTTATGCACTATTAATGTGCATTTGGCTAATATTAGCTAAAAATAAAAAATTAACAAAAATTCAATTTTCGCTAACTTTAGCCATTTTTTGATTAAACTGCGTAAGTCCTGTAATTTATAATTTATAATTTCATAATATGGATCTAATCTTAAAAACAAAATCAAGAATTTCAACTGGCAAACAAAATAGAAGTTTAAGAAAAAATGGAATTTTGCCGGCTGTGGTTTATGGACATGGCGTAGAAAATAAAAATATTGAAATTGAAAAATTTTTTTTTCAAAAATTTTATAAGCAAACGGGCGCTGACAGTCTTTTGGATTTAATAATTGACAATCAAAAACCAATAAAAGTTTTAATTCAAAATATTCAAAAAGATCCGGTCAAAGATAATATTATACATATTGATTTTTATCAAATTAAAAAAGGAGAAAAAATCACTCATTTAATAAAATTGAATTTTATCGGAGAATCTAAGGCGATAAAAGAATTAAACGGAAGTTTGGTAAAAAATATTAATTCCGTTGAAGTTAAATGTTTACCCGAAGATTTAATTTCCGAAATTAATGTTGATATTTCGCGGCTTAATAATTTTGAAGATGTTATTTATCTCAAAGATCTTAAAATTCCTTCAAATATTGAAATTTTAGATAAATTAGACGAAGTAATAACCGTTATCGCTCCACCAAAGAGAGAAGAAGTAAAAATTATTAAAGAAGAAATAAAAGAAGGAGAAGTGGAAGTGAAAGAAGAAAAAGAAACAATAAAACAATAAAACAATAAAACATAAAAACAATAAATTTGTAGGGACGAATGGCATTCGCCCAAAAATGTATTAATATCCCGTAGGGGCGATTCTATGTAATCGCCTAAAACAAAAACAATAATTGACATTTTATATTTTTCCTTTAAAATAAAAATACTATAAATGAAGATTTTAAAAAAATTATCAAACATTTTGATAAAAAATTTGATGAAAAAATAAAAGAAGCAAAACAGCATTTTGATAAAAAAGCCGAAGAGTCCATGCGGCATTTTGATAAAAAGACTGAAGAAACGCAACGGTATTTAGGTGTTTTAACGGAAGATTTTGATTCTAAAGTAGAAGCAATAACTGAACAGTATTTAGATATCAAAGAAACATTAGATATACTGGTTTTGTTTTAAATTTCCCTAAAATAAATTTTCAAATTTTATAGAATTAAATTTATTCCGGTTTAAATATTTCAAACAATCTTTTATCAAAACAGAAAAATCTTTTTCTAATCTGTTATGAGTAACAT
>JACQWZ010000010.1 GCA_016209005.1 Candidatus Kuenenbacteria bacterium | reverse complement strand
TTTCAGGAGTTACGCACTATTAATGTGCATTTGGCTAATATTAGCTAAAAATGAAAAATTAACAAAAATTCAATTTTCGCTAACTTTAGCCATTTTTTGATTAAACTGCGTAAGTCCTGAATTTATAATTTATAATTTCTAAAACGCATCTTTAATATGTTTAATTGTGGCTTTTTTAGTTAATTGATTGACCTCAATACTAATTACATCAAAACGATAATTTTCAGAAACTATTTTTTTTTCAAATAAATAATTTAAAGCGGTTCTAATAATTTTACTTTGCTTTCGAGAATCTATCGATTCTTCTGGATAACCAAAATTTTGATTCGTTCTTGTTTTAACTTCAACAAAAACAATTTGATCTTTTTCTTTTACAATTAAATCTATTTCTCCCATTCGGTTTGTGAAATTTTGTTTAATAATTTTATAGCCTTGTTTTTTAAAAAAATTTTTAGCTATTTTTTCTCCTAAATTTCCTATTCTTCTTTTTTTTGTTGGAGCAATAGCGTTATTTTTTTTTGAAAATAATCCCATAATGATAATTCCCAGCTTTAAATTCTTCTTCTTTTTTAAGATTATTTTGCTCGGCTATTTCTTTTATTTTTTTCTTTGAAATTCTATGTTCCGCTTTAGGACCAAAAAGAGCGCTAGTTTCTTCCCATTCTATAACTAATATTTTCCCATCTTTTTTTAACATTCTTATCGCTTCTCTAAATACAGCCGATGGATCTTTTGCTTGATGAACAATATTGGTTAATAAAATAACATTAAGCTCCTCGTCTTTTATTTTTGTCGCTTTGTAAATTTCTAAATTAGACCAAATTGTTTTTATATTATAGACTTTTTCTAAACGAGCCTTGCTTTCAATACTCTTCAAAACTGGTTTTAAAATATCAACCGCGTAAACAATTCCGTCTTTTCCGACCATTCTAGCCGCTTGAACAACAAAATAACCGCTTCCTCCGCAACCCAAATCGCCAACAATCATATTTTGTTTCAACCCAACTTTTTCTAAAAGATTTTGAAAATTTAAAATATCAGACATAGAAATTAAAAAATCAAAAATCAAAATGTAAAATAAATTCGAGACTTAAACTCTAAATTCTAAACTCTAAATCCTAAACAAATTCAAATATCAAAATTCAAATAACCAAAACAAAGAAATGTTTTAAATGGTTCGACTTTGCTCACCACAAGCTTTGTGTTTTGGATTTTGTCCGCCAGCTAGCGGATTAGAATTTAGAAATTAGGATTTAGGATTTTAAAAGTTTATTGTTTATTTTTAAATTTTGATTTGTCATTTTGATTTTTGATTTTTACATTTTACATTTTAAAATTCATTTCACAAAACAAAATCTTATAGAGCGAAAATTTATTTAAACATATTTTCCTATCACAATTAAATGATAGCATAAAATTTTAAAAAAGAAAACACAGATTTCTAAAAAGCTAAGAAGCTACAACCTACAAGCTAATTTAACCGGTTTATATGATTTTCGATGAATTTCACAAGGACCATATTGATGGAGAGAATTATAGTGTTTTTTTGTTCCATAGCCTTTGTGTTGATCAAATCCATAATTTGGATATTGTTTATGCAATTGAATTAGAAATCTATCTCGAACAACTTTAGCCACAATTGAAGCGGCGGCAATAGAATAAACTTTTTGATCTCCTTTAATTATGGCCTTGAAAGGAATGGGGTAATCTAAAAATTCAATTGCGTCAATTAAAATATAATCAGGTTTTATTGGTAATTTTTCTATAGCATTTTGCATTACTAAAATATTAGCTTGAGTTATACCAATTTGATCAATCACTTTTTCGCTAATCATCGCGGTTTGCCAAGCTAAAGCTTTTTGAATAATAAATTCAAATAATTCTTCTCTTTTTTTAGGAGTTAATTTTTTAGAATCCGTTATTTCAAATTTATTATAAATTAATTGCGGATTATCATAAATAAATTTTTGATCAAAAATAACAGCCGCCGCCACAATTGGTCCAGCCCAAGCCCCTCGTCCAACTTCATCCACTCCAGCAATAAATTGAAAATTTTGTTTTAACAACTCTTTTTCTTCTTGCCAATTTGGGTAATTCATAGTAAAATTTAATTAATGTAAAATGTAAATCTCAAAATGTAAAATGACAGTTAAAAATGCAAAATTACAAATAATCTTAATGACAAATTTCCAATGACAAATGACAAATTAATATCAAATGATTAAATGTCAAAAGAAATTTTAAATTTTCTGTCATTCCCACGAAAGTGGGAATCCAGTGAGTATCATAAAGTTTACCCCTCACCTTTTGGATTTTCTGAAAATAATTTTAAAAAAAATAATAAATCACTTACCTTTAGCAACAAAAGGTGAGGGGTAAATTGAAAGACTGGATCCCCGTTTCCACGAGGATGACATATTTATTTTTTGTCATTTGGATTTTGACATTTATTTGTCATTGGAAATTTGTCATTTGACATTCTAAATTTTAAATTTTGCATTGTCATTTTCCATTTTGAGATTTTAACTTTTCATTTTTTTATAATTCTACATTGTAACTGCTCACAACCCTATTTGTCATTGCGAGCTTTGTACTCAAAGCGAAGCAATCTCTAGTCAAAATTTATATTACACATATGCCTTTTAATTATAGATTGCGAAGCCTGTCCCGAGTGAATGCGAGGGATCCGCGTTTGGAAGCCTCCTCGCAATGACAACAGTGAGCAGTTACTCTACATTCATTCTCCTCTTGTAGTTCAGTGGATAGAACTGCACACTCCTAACGTGCAAACGGAGGTTCGATTCCTCCCAAGAGGATATTCGCTTCACTCAAAATCAAAAATTAAAAATTAAAATAACACTTTAAAATTCAAAACATTTTAGATTTGTGTTTGAAAATTAAATCATTGAAAATTGAAAATTGAAAATTTTGCCTATTTTTTTCAATTATATTTATTCATCGCTTGATCTACGCCTTTTTCTAAAATCATTTGAACGGCTAAATTAATTTTTTCTAAACTTTCAAAAATAATTTTTTCTTCTTCTTTGTTAAATTTTTGCAAAACAAATTTTTCAGTACCACAGACTGGTCTGTGGTACTGTTTAGGATTAATGCCAATGCGCAATCTTATAAAATCTTTTGTTTTCAGTTCGCAAATTATTGATTCTACTCCTTTGTGACCAGCCGCTCCACAACTTTTAGAAATTCGAATTTTTCCCAATGGTAAATCAAGATCGTCGTGAATAATAATTAAGTTGGTAGTTGGTAGTTTGTAGTAAGTAGTTAGTTTTTTTACTGCTTGACCGGAATTGTTCATGTATGTTTGGGGTTTAACAAGAATAATATTTTCATTTGCAATTTTCCCTTTAGAAATTTTAGCATTGAAAATTGATTGAAAGCTTGTGGTGAGCTTGTCGAATCCATTGAAAATTGAAAATTGAAAATTTGCAGCGATTTTATCAACCGCCATAAACCCGCAATTATGGCGGGTTTTTTTATATTCCTCTCCTGGATTTCCCAAACCAATAATAAGTTTCATAAAATTAGCTTTTAGCTTTTAGCTTTTAGCTTTTAGGGAATTATAATTCAAAATTTAAAATTTATTCCATTGTTAATTGTTAATTGTTTTTTGTTAATTGTTTTACTGTGGTTTTTCAAGTTCAATTGTAATCGGCGTTCCTTTGAAATTAAATTTTTTTCTTAATTCCTTTTCTAAAATATTCAAACAAGCTTGAGGCAGAGGAGTTTTTTGTTGAATAACTAAAGCAAATCTAGGGGGATTGGTTCTTATTTGATTAAGTTTAAAAACTGAAAAAAATTTTTGCTTAACGGTTTTTGGATGAAAATTGCGTTCAGAGGAATGAATAAAAAATTGATATTTCTTTATCATTTCTTTTAAAAATTCATCTAAATCTTTTTGATCGATTATTCTGTTTAATTTTTGTTTAATTTGCAAAGCTATATTTAAAATTCTTTCTATCTCAAAATTTTCTTTAGCTGAAACAAAAAGAATCGGCGCCCAAGAAAGATGAGAAAATTGCCCTTTAAAATATTGAATATATTCATTTGTTTTTCTTTTTTCTTTTGCGGACATTAAATCCCATTTATTTATTACTAATATTACTCCCCTCTTTGTTCTTTCAATATAATCAGCTATTCGTTTATCTTGAGAACTAATTATTTTCCCTGCCTCAACAACCAAACAAATTATATCAGCTTTTTTAAATATTTGCAGACTCTGCAAAGTTCCAGTTTTTTCTATATAAGAATCTATTTTGCTTTTTTTTCTCAATCCAGCCGTATCAATAATTGTGATAGGCTGACCTTTATAAATAATTGAAGTGTCCAAAGCCTCGCGAGTTGTGTGTGGTTGTTCGCTAACAATAACTCTTTCTTCGCCAAGTATAACGTTTAAAATGGAAGACTTTCCAACATTTGGCCGCCCAGCTAAAATAATTTTAATAACTGATTTTTTTATCTCATTAGAAAAAGCCAGTGATTTTGATCGACGATTATCATCACTTATCACCTTTTTTTTAAAAAAGGTGAGGGGTTTTACTATTTTATCAAGAAGATCGCCAGTTCCAATTCCAGTCACCGCTGAAATTAACATTGGCTCGCCCAAACCTAATTTAAAAAAATCGCTAGTTAATTTTCTTAAATTATTGCTATCAACTTTATTTACCGCTAAAATAACGGGAATTTTAAACTTTCTTAAATTTTTTGCGATTTCTTTGTCTTCAAAAAGCAATCCATCTCTAACATCAACAACAAAAAGAATCAAATCCGCTTCTTTGATGGCAATTTGAGTTTGCAGTTGAACCTTTTTTTCAATTTCATTTATTCCAGCCTTTTGCAATCCCCCGGTATCTATTAAATCAAATGTTTCTCCTTTCCAAAAACATTTTGCGTAATTTCTATCCCGAGTTGTGCCAGCCATTTTAGAAATAATGGCTTTTTGTTGATCAATTAAACGATTAAAGAGTGTTGATTTCCCAACATTTATTCGTCCAATAATGCATACTTTCATACGAGAGTAACCAGTAACCCGTAACGAGTAACCAGTAATAGAATAAAATTTAAAAAATAAAATTATAAAAGTTAATTAATGACAAATTTCTAATGACAAATGACAAATCAATGTCAAAGCTCAAATGTCAAATTAATTAAAAATTGAAAAATTAATTCTTTTTGTCATTTGGATTTTGGATTTGATTTGACATTAGAAATTTGTCATTTGACATTAATCTATTATTTATCCCGCACATAATTTATGTGCGGGATTATACTCGTTACTCGTTATAGATTACTGGTTGCTTTTCTTCATCGCGTTCTTTCCTAAAATAATCAAAAAATCAGTTGCCGGGAGATTTTTAATATCTTTGGGGAAAATATTTGAAGGAATAGTGGCGATTTCTTCAGTGGAAGGCGAGGAATTTAAAAAACGAAAAACGTTAGGGATAACTATGGCGTCAAATTTTTTTTGAAGAAAAGCGAGAGCTTCCGATTTTTGATCAAAACATAAATCATAAATAATTGTTTTTTCATAATTTTGATGATCCGCGTTGCTTATTTTAACTATTTTATAATTTAAATTTTTCAAATCCTGGGCTACTTTATTAGCTAAACCGGAATTATCTGTTCCATTTTGAATAATCAAACGAGGTTTGTCTATAACAACAAAATCTGTTTTACCGATAAAATCTTTATCAAAAATATTTTGAATCAATAAAGACATTTCTTTAAAATCTCCAGCCTTAGGATTTAAAATAAAAGCTCCAGCGATTGTTTTTTCCGGATAAAGATAATTAGAAGTATCAAAAACAAAATGTTGAATTTTAGAAGTATCCGCATTTTTAAATGCTGCCATTAAACTAACAACTTCTTTAATATTCAGATTGGTTTTTAAATGACTTTTCAACATTTCATAAATAGCCGTTATTTTTTGAGGATTAATTAAGGTGGAAAAAGACAAAAATTTTTCTTTAAAAGCGACAATTATTTTTTGCTGTCTTTTTGTTCTGGCAAAATCAGACCCTTCGCCATTATTTCCATAACGCGAACGACTAAAATTTAAAGCCTTTTCTCCGTCAAAATGTTGCCAGCCCTGTATGAAACTAATCTTTTGTTTTTTATAACTGCGATCTGGATATAATGGATCATAAAAAGTTTTTTCAACATAAATATTCAGTCCGCCAAAATCATCAATTATTTTTTTAAATCCTTCAAAATCAATTCGAGCGTAATAATGAATGGGAATTTCAAATAATTGACTTATATTTTCCGCGGTAAAAGCGGCGCCATTCCCTAATTCCGTGGTCTCGCCAAAAGAATTAAGAGTATTAATTTTTTGCCATCCATGATTTGGAATTGGAACAAATAAATCGCGCGGAATAGAAATCATGGCCACTTCTTTTGTTTTAAAATTAAAACTAACCAACATTGTCGTGTCAGCCAAAAGTCCGCCCGGATGATTAGCTCCGCCAACGCCTAAAAGTAAAATATTAACCCTGTTTTGATCTTTTTTAATTAAATAATCTCCAGCCGGAATAAATCGATAAAATTGATTTAACAAAGAATTTTCTTTTTCTATTTTTTTCAAAGCGCTATTTTTTGATAAAATAATATTAGGCGCGTAAATAGACGCCAAAATAATAATGACAAAAGAAATTACTCCAGCTAAAAAAAAATAAATAAAAAATTTCTTCCAATTTAATTTTTTGTTGGAAGATTCTTGAGATTTTTCTAATAAAGAATCATTTTTATCTTTAATAAGATTAATTTTAAAATCAGACATAGAAAAAATTAACTTTTTAGCTTTTTAGCTTTTTTAGAAAATTAACAATAAACAGGTCAACCGTTAAATTTATTAAAAAATTTTCAATTTTCAATTTTCAATTTTCAATCAATTTTTAATGATTTAATTTTCAAACTTGATTAATTTTGTTTGTAAATTAAATCATTGGGATTTCATTGAAAATTGGTACTTGAAAATTGAAAATTAGGACAATGTTTTTTTGTTCTCATGTTTTCGTGTTTTTTTGTTTTTTTGTTCTAGTATTTTATTATTCTAAAAACAAAAAGTCAATTTATTGCGCCAGTTCGTTATTGTATTAGAATGTTTTTATGTTATAATATTTATTGTTAATTGTTGATTGTTAATTGTTAATTGTTTTTATGCAGGATTTGATTAATAAAATTCAAGAATTAAAAAAGAAGCTTTCTAAAACAGGGAGGTTTCTTTGACTTTGCCAAGAAAAAAACTGAAATTAAAAATTTAGAAAACGAAATGACTCAGTCAAATTTTTGGCAAGATCAGAAAATGGCAAAAAATAAAAGCAAGAAATTAAATGATTTAAAAGAAGAATTAGCAACTTGGAAAAAATTAATTCAAGAAACAAATGATTTATTAGAAATCGCTTGTTTAGATAAAGAAGCGAAAGATGTTTCTTTAAGAAAAGAAGTAGAAAAAAAATTATATTCTTTAGAAAAAAAATTCGAATATTTTGAATTTTTTATTTTATTTAATCAAAAATACGATTCTTATAACGCGATTGTAAATATTCACGCCGGAGCTGGAGGAGTTGACGCTCAAGATTGGACGGAAATGCTTTTGCGAATGTATTTAAAATTTTGCGAAAAAAGAAAATGGCAAGTAAAAATTATTGAAGAATCCAAAGGGGCTGAAGCCGGAATAAAAAATATAACCCTAGAAATTCAAGGGAATTACGTTTATGGATTTTTAAAATCAGAAGCCGGAGTCCATCGTTTAGTTCGCATTTCTCCATTTGACGCGGAAAAAATGAGACACACTTCTTTTGCTTTAGTTGAAGTTTTGCCAGAGTTAGAAGAATTAAAAGAAATTGAAGTTGATCTAGAGGATTTAAGAATTGACACTTATTTAGCTTCGGGTCATGGCGGACAAAATGTTCAAAAAACTGAAACTGCCGTTAGAATTACTCACCTGCCAACTAAAATTGTTGCCAGTTGCCAAAATGAACGTTCTCAACCGCAAAACAAAGAAATGGCTATGAAATATTTACAAACAAAATTATTTCAACGATATTTAATTGAACAACAAAAAGAAAAACAAGATTTGAAAGGCGAATTTAAGCCAGTTGAATGGGGAAGCCAAATTCGTTCCTATGTTTTGCATCCTTATCAAATGGTCAAAGATCATCGAACTAATTATGAAACAAATGACACAGAAGCGATTTTAAACGGCGAGATTGATGAGTTTATTGACGCGTACTTAAGAAACAAAAATCAATTAACAATAAAAAAAAGCTCTTCTCCGAAAAAGTACAGTAACTTTTAGTTAAAAAAGTTTAAATTTTGTTTAAAATTAGAGAAATTTGTATGATTAAATAATAAAACTATTTATTACTTTATTACTTTAAATTACAAAGCTTTCAAATTTTCTTTTTTCCTTAATGAGAGAGGTTTTATTTCCCCCTTTTTTCCATGATGGGAGGGATTCCTAATTCTCCCCCTCCATGATGGAAGGGGGTTCCAAATTTTCCCCCTCCCTCGATGGGAGGGGTTAGGGGAGGGTGGTAAAAGAAAATAAAATATGTCTTATCTTATTCCTTTTGCCAAAAATTTAAGAAAAAATTCCACTGAAGCGGAAAAATTATTGTGGCGTTATCTTAGAACAAAACAATTTAATAATCTAAAATTTAGAAGACAGCAAGTAATTGGAAAATACATTGTTGATTTTGTTTGTTTTAATAAAAAGATTATTATTAAACTTGATGGTGGGCAACACGCCGAAAAACAAAATAAAACTGAATACTCCACCAGCTAAAAGCTGGTGGGTTCAGGCGGGTTGACGCACTGAAGTACTTTATACTTCCACAGTTATCTCTCCATGAGACATTTCTTGCCCTTCTTGTTTTTCAATATATTCTTGCACCACTTCATCGGTTATTGTTCCAGATGATACCGCCAAATACCCTCGTGCCCAAAAATGTCTTCCCCAAAATTTTTTCCGATGAAATTGCGAAGCGCTGTTTCCCCTCTCCCCAACCCTCTCCCACAAGGGGAGAGGGGGAAAGAAAAGAAATTTTTTAAAATTTTAAAATGTTAAATATTTCAAACTTAAAGTCTTAGAAGTCTGTCAGGGCAAAAAAACTTAATTTTTCACTGTATTTTTTCGCAGATGAACTAAATTATTATTGTTATAAAAACCCCGAATTTGTTTTGCGGGGACTATATGTAAAATGTTTTTATAAAAACAATATTTATTTGTATATTATACAAACTGCATTATAATTTATTTATTATGCTTAAAAAATCTTAAATCTTAAATCATAAATCATAAATCATAAATTATTCTACTCTCATCTTAATTTTTTTCAAGCGTAATTGAGTGTAGAAAACCTATCTGTTTCTTTTAATTATCCCTTGCAAAATTCCAATCATTAATAAATTTGCCAAAAGAGAACTTCCGCCATAGCTTAAAAATGGCAAGGAAATTCCAATAATTGGCATTAAACCAATATTCATGCCAATATTGACAAAAATTTCTATAAAAAATATTAAAGCAAATCCTATAATTAAAAAAACGTTAAAATCATCTCTTATTTTTTTAATTATTTTCCAAAGGCGATAAAATAAAATTCCAAAAAAACTTAAAACCAAAAACGCTCCAATCATTCCTAATTCTTCGGCAATAACGGCAAAAACAAAATCAGTTCTCGCTTCGGGTAAAAATTTTAATTGACTTTGAGGTCCTAATCCCAATCCGCGACCCCAAAATTGTCCAGAACCAACGGCAATAGTCGATTGAATTATTTGATATCCTCGACCCAAAGGATCTACTTGAGGATTTATAAAAGTGATAATTCTATTTTTTTGATAATCCTTTAATTCAAACCATCCGATTCCAAAAATTAAAATAAATATAATTAAAATTAAAATTAAATTTTTTGGTTTGAAAATTACAAAAATCATTCCTAACCAAAGACCGAAAAAAATTAAAGCGGATCCTAAATCTGGTTGTAAAACCACTAAAATAAAAGGAATTATTGTTATTATTCCCGTTAAAATAATATGCCCAAAACTTTGAATATTATAAATTTTACCACTCCAATATTTAGCTAAAATAACCGCTAAAATTATTTTTACCAATTCCACTATTTGAAAATTAATTCCAAAGGGCAAATTAATCCAACCCTGCGTTCCTCTAAAAGTTTTACCAAAAAATAAAACTAAAATTAATAAAATCAAAATAAAAACATATAAAAAAATCGCGTAATTTTTTAAAATAAAATTCCAATTCAAAAAACTGATTGAAAACATTAAAATTAATCCAATACTGGCAAAAATCAATTGCTTATAAAAATTTGAAAAACTAATAACCTCTTGATTTAAAGACAAACTATATTGAATAATTAGCCCAAAAATAGTTAAAAAAAATACCGTTCCTATTATTATCCAATCAAATTGTTTTAATTGCTGTATAAATTTCATACTAATTAGCTTTTAGCTTTTAGCTTTTAGCTTTTAGCTTTTAGGAATTATAATGCATTCTGCATTCTGCATTCTGCATTCTGCATTCTGCATTCTGCATTCATAATTCTGCATTCATTATCGCTCTGACTAATCTTATTATTTCATAAGAATATTGTTCGCGCAAATATTCAAACACTGGGCGCAATTTTTCTTCCCCGTATTGTTTAAACGCGTTTTTTATTTTTTCATAAACTTCTGGCGAAGGTTTTAAATATTCTATATCAATTTTTTCGCCAGAATTTATTAATTGTTCAATATGAGAAATAATTGTTGATATGGCTAAACCACGCGCCTTAGCCATATCATCAATGGAAAGTTGTCTATTTATCAATTCATTTGTAATTGAAAATGTATCGCCATTAACCGAACGTTCTTCGCGAGGCAATCTTATTTTACCACTTCTGCTTTTGTATATTTTTTTGCTGGACAAATTATTTTTCTTTACATAGGCAATAATAATTTTCAAAAAATCATTACCAAAACTTTCTAACTTGCGAGCGCCCACGCCAGTAATCATGGAAAAATTTTCTTTATCAATTGGAAAATAAAAAGCCATTTCTTGCAAACTCGCATCGCTAAAAATTACAAACGGCGGAACATTTAACTTGTCAGCAATTTGTTTGCGTAAATAACGAAGTTTTTCAAAAAGCGTTTTATCATACGTTAGTTCATTTATTGATTCTTGTTCTTCGTCAATATCTTCTTTTGATGGCAAAGAAAGTTCAAGTTTTTCTTTTTGAGAAATAAATTTTAAGCCCGCTTGTGTAACTTTTAACACGCTATATTGATCATTGGTTTTGATAATAAGCCCAGCATTTATAATTAAATTAATAATTTCTTTTAATTCATCGACGCTATAATCTTTAACAATGTCATAAACTGAAAGTTTGTCGTGCCCGTAATTAATAATTTTTTCATTTTTTTTACCCTTAAGAATATTTATTATATGATTTGCTCCAAAACGATTTCCGGTTCTTAAAATCGCAGAAAGTATTTTTTGCGCGACGATAGTGGCATCGAGGGTAACTTTTTCCGTGTTGCAATTATCGCATCCGTGACAATTAGCTTCTTTATAATTTTCTCCAAAATAATTTAAAATATGTTTGCGACGACAAGATTTTAATTCCGCAAATTTCATTACTTCAATAAGTTTATTTTCAGTTTGCTTTCTAATAGTTTCATCGGCAATGTCATTTAAAAAATATTCATGCTTGCGCGCGTCGGCGTAAGTATAAAACATAACGCAGTCGCTTTTAAGTCCATCTCGCCCGGCCCGGCCAATTTCCTGATAATAACCTTCTATTGATTTTGGAAAAGTATAATGAACAACAAGGCGAACATCTGGTTTATCAATACCCATGCCAAAAGCGATTGTCGCGACAATAATATTAAATTCATCTCTAATAAAAAGCTCTTGCGTTTTTTTTCGTTCATTCGCTACCATCCCAGCATGATAGGCCTGCGCTTTAAATCCAGTGTTTTTTAAATCCATTGCCAATGCTTCTGTTTCTTTGCGCGAAAAACAATAAATTATAACCGCTTTATTTTCATAATTTTTAAGCAAACTTAAAAGTTTATCAAAAGCGTTTTTCTTTTTAATAATGCGTAAATTAAGATTTGGACGATTAAAACCAGAAATAAATATTTTGGCTTGTGAAATAGATAATTCTTTTAAAATATCCAGGCGCACTTTTTCTGTGGCCGTGGCGGTCAAGGCGATAATCGGCGCTTTTCTAAAAATATTTTTAAGCATTTTTAAATTGCGATAATCTGGCCGAAAATCATGCCCCCATTCAGAAATACAATGCGCTTCATCAACTGCGATTAAACTTATTTTTAAATTTTGCAAAAAATCCTTAAAATTATCAAGCGCCATCCGTTCTGGCGCGACATATAAAATTTTCAGTTTGCCAGAAAGCGCTTCTTCTTGAACGGGCAAAATTTCATTGTGTGGTAAAGATGAATTAATAAAAGCGGCCTTAACACCGTTTGCTTTTAAACTATCGACTTGGTCTTTCATTAAAGCAATGAGCGGAGAAATTACCAATGTCAAACCGGAAAGCATAAGGGCTGGCAATTGATAACAAAGAGATTTTCCGCTTCCAGTCGGCATCAAAACAAAATTGTCATTGCCAGCTAAAACGCTTTCTATTATTTCCTTCTGCCCCGTTCTAAATTCGTCATAACCAAAATTTTTTTTTAAAATTGAATAAATTAAATCAGGCATAAAAAAATCAAAAAAACACGAAAACAAAAAAACAAAGAAACAAAAAAACAAAAATAAAAACTTTGTCATTCCGACCAAAGAGAGTGAGTCTGCGAACGAACGAAGTGGAGGAATCCCTTTCTTTATTTTACAAGGGATCTCTCCACTTCGTCCCGACCAGAGCGTCGGGACTTCGGTCGAGATGACACATTTTTTTAAAAGCTAAAAGTTACAAATAATTTATAATCTAAAATCTAAAATCTCTCATTTTTACAAGCTAATTTTATAAATATCCCCCGCGCCGAGAAGTAAAATTAAATCATTTAGTTTTAAATTTTTTAAAATTAATTTTTTAGTTTCTTTTATATCTTTGGCGTACAAGACTTGCTTATTTTTTAAGGCTGGTCTTTTTTTAATTTCTTTAATTAAATCTTTTGAACTTATGTCTTTATCTTTTTTATCCTCTCTGCCTTCCACATCAAAAATTTCATTTAAAATCAAAAAATCAGCTTGATTAAAAGATTTTATAAAACCATTAAATAATTTTTTTGTTCGGTCCCGATGATGAGGTTGAAATACGACAACAATTCTGCGAAATGGATAAAAATCTTTTGCCGCTAAAATAGTTCCAGATATAGCTGTTGGCGTATGAGCGTAATCAGAAATAATAATCGCTCCATTTTTCTCTCCAATTTTCTCAAATCTCCGCCAAATTCCTTTAAAATTAGCCAAAACATTTTTAATAACATTTAAAGGCACTCCCAATTTAAGAGCAACGACACTGGCTGCGACTGCGTTATAAATATTAAATAATCCCGGGACTTGCAAAATAAATTCTTTTTTAATTTTATTATTTTGAATAGCAAATTTATTAACTCCATACTTTTTTTGTGATACAGAAATCTGAAAATTTGCCTTTTTGTTTTGTCCAAAAGTAATTATTTTAATTTTTTTCTTTCGCTGTTTTATTTTTTTTAAAATCAATTGAATATTTTTATCATCTCCATTTATTATTAAAATCCCATTTTTAGGCAGTTTTTCTATGTATTTTTGAAAAGTTTTTCTAATGTCATTTATATCTTTATAATAATCTAAATGATCTTCTTCAATATTAGTTAAAACTATAATTTGCGGATGCAAATTTAACATATTTGCTTGCCATTCACATGCTTCAACAACAAAATATTCATCCTGTACTGAATTTTTTCTAGTACAGGAATTGCTCTTGCCCATTCTTAAATTTTCATCCCATGATGACTGATTAACTTTACTGCCCACAATTACTAATGGATCAAACTTTGCTTTTTCTAAAATTAAACCCAAAATACTTGTCGTCGTGCTTTTGCCATTTGTCCCAGAAATCGCAATAGTATATTTTTCTTTGCTTAATTCGCCTAAAAATTCTGGATAACTTAATTGGGGGATATTTAAAATTTTAGCTTGAATTCGTTCAGGATTATCTTTTGGTACGGCTGAAGAGTAAATAACTAAATCTGTATCTAAAGATAAATTTTCTTTTCTATGTTTTGAATAAATTAAAACTCCCCTACTTTTTAAAGTTTGAGCTATCTCTGAAGAATTTAAATCCGATCCAGTTACTTTTTTCCCTAATTTAAGCATCATTTTAGCCACAGCGCTTACCCCGATTCCACCGATACCGATGATGTGAACCTTTTTGATGTCATTTAATTTCATAAAACATTTTCAAAATTCCAATAACAAAAGCAACAAATAGTAAAAAATTACTACAATAAATTATAAAAAAATCAAAATGTAAAAATCAAAAATCAAAATGACAGTTAAAAATGTAAAATCAAAAATCAAATTATTTAAATCCCAAATCCCAATATCAAATATCCAATAAAATCCCAATCTGCCAGCTGGCGAACACAAGAACACAATAAATTACGTTATTTTTTGGGATTTTGAGTTTGGGATTTTATTTGGCATTGGGATTTGGATATTGGGATTTATATTTTAAATTTTGCATTGTCATTTTCCATTTTGATATTTACATTTTACATTATTTATTATTAGTTACTTTTAAACCTTTTATTATCTCAACTATTCTTTTAGCCGCATTTTCTTTATTCAGCTTCCCAATATTTTCTCTTAAATTTTGTAATTTTTTTTCATCTTGCATTATTTTTTTTATTTCTTTAATAATTAAATTTTTATCTTTTACTAATTCATTTTGATCTAAAACAACAACTACTTGATTGTTTTTAAAAAAATTAGCGTTTTCTTCTTGGTGCGTTTTGGGCATTGGGATTAAAATACTGGGTTTTTTAAAATAACAAAGTTCTGTCAAAGTTCCAATGCCAGCTCGAGAAATTATTAAATCTGCAACAGTATAAGCGTATTTCATTTCTTTTGTTAAAAATTCATATGAATGATATCTTTTTTCAATAATTAAATTATTTTCAATTCTTCCCCCGGTTAAATGAATTATTTGAAAAAATTCTATTAATTGCGGAATAGCTTGAACAATAATTTTGTTCAACTCCAACGCGCCAGTTCCCCCGCCAATTACTAAAAGCGTTGGCAAATTTTCTTCTAATCCAAAAAATTCTTTTGCTTCTTTAATTTCTAATTTATAATTTATAATTTTTAATTCCCGTCGTATTGGATTTCCAGTCCAAATTGTTTTTTTCTTTGAAAAATCTTTAAGAGATTTTTCAAAAGTTACTGTAATTTTTTTAACAAATGGACTTGTTAATTTATTGGCTAAAGTTGGCCGAAGATCTAATTGATGGATTAAACAAGGAATACGCAATAACCAACCAGCCCAAATTACTGGCGCGCCGACAAAACTCCCAGCTGATAAAATAACATTCGGCCTAAATTTTAAAAGAATAAAAAAGGACTGAAACAGTCCTATTTTAATAAAAAATAAATCAATAAAATTCTGCCAGCTAAAATAACGTCGTAACTTTCCAGAAAAAATCGTCTTAAAAGGAATTTTATAATTTTCAATCACCTTTTTTTCTGGTCCTTTTTTAGTTCCCAACCACAAAAATTCAATATCATTTTGTTTTTTAATTTCTTCCGCAATCGCCAACAATGGACTTACCGACCCCATTGTCCCTCCGCCAATTAATAAAATTTTCATAAAAAACTTCTTGACTTTAAACTTTTAAGAATTAATAATGATTATGTTAACCACGAATTTTTAAAGTAACTAATAATCAGAGTTCTAAAACCAAATCCCTAGTTACGAGTTACTTTTCAATTTGTTTTTTGTTTTTTATTTTTGCATTGTCATTTTATATTTTGATTTTTGATTTTTGATTTTCTATTCTTCCTCCTGCTTTTTCTATTTTTTCTTGAGCTGATTTTGAAACCGCGCAATTTTCAATGATTAACTTCTTTTTAAGTTCGCCATCGCCTAAAATTTTCACGCCATTTTTAATTTTACTAACTAATTTATTTTTTAATAAAATTTCCGGGGTTATTTTATCATTATCTTTAAATTTTATATCTAATTGTTTAACATTAACAATTTCTGGTTTGGGATACATGCTTTTAAAACCTCTTTTTTTGGGAATACTTTGAATCATCTTTTTTAATCCTTTTAATTTTAATCCTTTTTTACCCCCAGAACGAGCTTTTTGTCCTTTCATTCCTCTGCCACTATAAGCCCCCCGTTTACCCCCTCGGCCAACCCGTTTACTTTTTTTTCTTGATCCCTTAGCTGATTTTAAATTATGAAGATTTAACATAAAAAATAAACAAAAATTTAAGAAAATTTTTGCAAATTATAAATTTTAAATTATAAATTTTAAATCAATTTTAAATTTCTAATTAAATTTTTAATGTCCAATTTTTAATCTAGTAAAATAAATTTAATTATTTGATATTTAACATTTAATAATAATTTTTAAATTTTTAAAATTTAGTAATTTCAGGAGTTACGCACTATTAATGTGCATTTGGCTAATATTAGCTAAAAATAAAAAATTAACAAAAATTCAATTTTCGCTAACTTTAGCCATTTTTTGATTAAACTGCGTAAGTCCTGAATTTAGGATTTTATTTAAAATTTAAAATTTCTTTAACGCATTAATTGTCGCTTTAGCATTATTAATTTTACTATTGGAACCAAAAATTTTACTGGTAATATTTTTTATTCCGACTAATTCTAAAACCATTCGAACGGCGCTTCCAGCTTTAAGTCCAGTTCCTTTTTTGGCTGGTCTTAATAAAATTCTTGCCGCTCCAAATTTTTCTTTAATTTCATAAGGAATGCTTTCTTCTTCAGTAATAGGCACACTTATTATATTTTTCTTTGCCACTGTCGCCGCTTTATTTACCGCTATTGCCACATCAACTCCTTTGGCAAGTCCGATCCCGCATCTTCCTTTTAAATCTCCAATAGCAATACAGGCTCGAAAATTCATTTGTTTTCCGCCTTTTGATACTCTTGTTACTCGAGCTAAATCAACTATTTTTTGTTCAAATTCCTTTTCTTCTTTTTCCATTCTTTTTATATTTTTTCTTTGCATAAAATTAAAATAGCTTTTAGTATAACTGCTCACAACCTAGTCTTTTTTTTAATTCTCGCGCTTCTTTCTGTCATCCCGACCATGCTTTCTCGTGGAGGGATCTAATTAAAACTTTTGATTAGGGGTAATAAAAATTAGATCTCTCCACTTTGTTCGTTCGCAGACTCACTCTCTTCGGTCGGGATGACAAAGATGGACGATTTTTTAAAAAAATAATTGTGAGTAGTTACCTTTTAGTTAAAAGTTAAAAATTAAAAATCAAAATTAAATCAGCTTAATATAATCCTCTTTGACTTTTTAAAAACTTATAAAAAAATTTTTATTAAATACACCTCAGGAGTTACGCACTATTAATGTGCATTTGGCTAATATTAGCTAAAAATAAAAAATTAACAAAAATTCAATTTTCGCTAACTTTAGCCATTTTTTGATTAAACTGCGTAAGTCCTGATTATTATATTACAAAGAAATGTTTAGGTTATGCGAAGTCTCGACGAAACAAAGTGAGGTAAATTTGAGTGAACAAATTAAATAAAATTATTTTTTATCTTTATTTAGATCTCCAATTATTTTTTCACATACAGAATCTACTGCCCACATCTCATCTAAAAGATTAAGTTTATTTTGCCTTTCAACCGCGTTATGCAAGAAAAGTCGTGGATTTAATTTATTAGAAATAAGTACAGATGCGACAATATTTATTAGTAAAATTATCGAATTAAGCCACAAACCATTCCAAAGTAACCAAATTAATAATATTGAACCAAATAAATATACCGCGGAAGCAAAAGAGGAATTAAATTTTGAGACTAATGGGTAACAAAAATATAAATGGTATTTTACTAAAACTTCTTTTTCTTTTTCCGACCATTGATTTAGATCTAAAGGGGTCCCGTTTGTCAAGACAGATTATTTTTTAATTTGAGATACATTGATATTATTAAAAATTAAAATTGAAAAATTATTTTTCTTGATAAAAGCAATTAATAAATATTAGTGATGAGCTTGGATATTATAAATATCATCTTTTTCTTTTAAAACGCTTAAAAGCGATTTAA
>JACQWZ010000056.1 GCA_016209005.1 Candidatus Kuenenbacteria bacterium | reverse complement strand
TAAGCCAGCGAGTATAAGCATCATGACTTGGACCATCTACAAGTATATTGGCTAATCCAACCGTCGAACAATTATTATTCTGATTGCTAATTAAATAGTGACAATAAAGCTCTTTGTTTATAAAGCTTGATATAGACTTTTACACCCTTTCTATGATAAGTTTACTATCTATATTTTACCTTATTTTATTAATGTGCGTAAGTCCTGATTATTCATAATTCTACATTCATAATTCTTAACTGCATTCGTTTTGGGGCGCGTAGCTCAGTTGGTAGAGCGTTTCTCTGATAAGGAAAAGGTCCATGGTTCGAGTCCATGCGCGCCCACTATAAAAAGTTTAAAGTTTAAAGTTTAAAGTGTAAAATTAAAGTTAAAAATTAAAAATTTGCTTTGCAAATTTTGTTTATGGCGCAAGATTTTCCTAAAATTCATTCCCCTTTTATTCGTAAAACTATTAATGAAAAATATTTAGTTACTCCGGAAATTGATCCTGAATATAAATGGGTTTTTGAAGAAATCACTTTTGCAACTGACAAAATCGACGGAACTTCTATTTGTATTCATATTAAGAATGGTAAAATAGAGAATGTTTATAACCGCGCCACTGAAAAATTTATTTTTGAAATTAAAGAACAAACAAAATGGGAAGGCGCTTGCCTTGAAGGAATAGCCAAAACGATTCAAAAAGGATGGTTAAAAAATTTTAAAGATGGTTATTGTTATGGCGAATTAATCGGAGAAGTTTTTAACACAAATCGTCATCAAATGCAAGGACATTTATTTGTTCCTTTTGAATATTTGCGACAACATTGTTTTTGGAAAACATGGACGCAAAACAAATATCCAAAAGATTTTAACACTATTTCAGAATGGTTTAAAAATTTGCCAAGTTTATTTAATCAACGATTAAAGTTGCCAGAAATAAAAGCGGAGGGATTGGTATTTTATAATTTAGATGGAACTAAAATGGCTAAACTGCGCAGGAATATGTTTGATTGGTATTTTATTGATAATCCAAACGCCAAAACGCATAAAGAATAAAAATTAATAATTCTAATTAAAAAATAATCTTTATTTAATTTTTTATTTTTATTTTTATTTTTTTATTTTTATGAAAAAAGAAATCAAAAATGTTCCGAGATGCGGGTTGTGCGGTAAAACAACCAAATTAACAAAAACAGAATGTTGCAATCAATGGATTTGCGATGATGAGGGTAAATATGTTTTATTTTCGTATGCGAAAAATAGTTGTTTTCGAAATCATAACCGTTATACATTATGCGCCTGTCATTTTAATGAAGGCCATTCTGGAAATTGGAAAACTTGTTCAAAATGCAAAGAAGATTTTGAAACGGAAATGTATGTGTATTATGGCACTAATGAATACAATTTTGAAAAATTAAAAAACCCGCCAAAATATAAACCGACAAGATGTTCCAAGTGCAATTCAATTATTAACCTTGGCGAAGACGGATATTCTATGCAAGGCGAAAATTATTATTGTTATAACTGTATAGATTTTTAAAATTAAAATATGCAAAACTTATTAAAAATAGTTACTGTTTCTTCAGAAGTCGATCCTTTTTCTAAGACCGGAGGAATGGCTGATGTGACGCGCTCTCTTTCAAAGGCTTTATTTCGTTTGGGACATAGCGTTATTATAATTACGCCTTTTTATGAAAATATAATAGATGAAAAAAAATTTAAACTTAAATGTTTTCAAAAAGATTTTTCTTTAAAAATAGACGAAAAAAATATTTTAAAAATTGATTTATGGAAAGGAGAATTAATAGAAGGATTGCCAGTATATTTTATAGGAAATAAAAAATTTTTTTATTGGAAACATCAAATAAAAAAATCAAACCAACAACTTTATGGTTCAAAATATGAAAACGCGCGCTTCGCGCTTTTTGATTTAGCCACTCTGCAATTATTAAAATTAATAAATTTTAAACCGGATATTATTCAGTGTCATGATTGGCAAATCGGATTAATCCCCTATTTTTTTAAAAAAAAATTAAGATTTAAAAATGATCCATTTTTTAAAGAAACTTTCACTATTTTTACTATTCATAATCTTGTTTTTCAAATGGGAAAAAATTGGTGGGAAATTCCTGTTGAACAAAAAGATGATGGAAAAAATAATCTGCCATTTTTTGATGATCCAAAATTAGAAAATATTAATTTTGCCAAAAGAGGAATTTTACATTCCGATATTATCAATACAGTTAGCGAGCGTTACGCCCAAGAAATTTTAACTTCTCAATTTGGACAAGGAATGCAAAGAATTTTAAATTCAAAAAAAAGAGATTTATACGGCATTGTTAATGGAATTGATTCTACAATTTTTAATCCGGCTTTTGATAAAAATATTTATTTTAAATATGATTGGAAAACCTTTAGAGAAGAAAAGAAAGCCAATAAATTGGCTCTCCAAAAAGAAACTGGTTTGGAAAAAAATTTTCAAATTCCTTTAATTGGAATGACCAGTCGAATAACCGAACAAAAAGGATTTAATTTGATTATAGAAAATATGGTTCATCTCCTCCATTTAAACGCGCAATTTGTAATCCTCGGCGAAGGAGAAAAAAATTTCTGCGATTTTTTAAGAAAAACCGCAAAAAAACATCCTCATAAAATTGCTTTTTATTCAACATTTTCTGAAAAAATGGAAAGCAAAATTCACGCTGGTTCAGATATGCTTTTATTGCCTTCAAAATTTGAACCTTGTGGCACAGCTCAATTAAAAAGTTTACGCTATGGATCTATTCCAATTGTTCATGAAACAGGAGGACTTTCAGACACAATCACAGATTTTAATCCTCAAACAAAACAAGGAAATGGTTTTGTTTTTAGAAGGCATTGGAAAGAAGATCTATTAATCGCCATTACAAGAGCTTTGGAAAATTATAAATATCCAAAAATGTGGAAGTATTTAGTAGAAAAAGGAATGAAACAATCTTATTCCTGGGAACTCCCAGCGGAAAAATATGTAGATTTATTTAGAAAAGCATTAAAGAAAAGTAACCAGTAACAAAGAAAAGTAACCAGTAACCCGTAACGCGTAACCAGTAATAAAAACTAAAAATGCAAAGCGCAAAACAACAATTCAAAATTTAAAAATAGTACTACAGACTGGTCTGTAGTACTATTTTAAATAAAAAAAACGTAAAATTTTGTATCTCTACATTCAGTTGATAGACTTTCTTTCTTTCTTTCTTGAGGTTTGACCTTTCCGAAGGTCGAACCTCCAAATATTGATTTTTATTCTAAATTCTTTAAACGATTCCTCCACTCGGAAGCCTCGGTCGGAATGACAGAAATGTTTTTTTGTTTTTTTGTTTTATTGTTTTATTATTCTCGTGTTTTTTTACTTCCTCGTTACTCTTAAAATTTCTTCCGGAGTTGTGACGCCTTCGATGATTTTTTCTATTCCGTGTTGTCTCAAAGAAAACGCTCCTTTTTCTTTTGTTTTTTTCTGAATTTCTCCAACAGAAGCGCGAGAAAGAATTAAAGATCTTATTTCGTCATCAACGATTAAAATTTCAAAAATTCCGGTTCGTCCTTTATATCCGGTAAAATTGCAAGCGGAACATTTTCTCCCTTTTTTAAATATAATTCCTTTTTGATTTTCTAATTCAAGAGTTTCAATAATTTCTTTGGAAGGTTTATATTCTTCTACGCAATTTGGACAAATTTTACGAATTAATCTTTGGGCAATAATTGCCAAAACAGATGAAGAAATTAAAAATGGTTCTACTTTCATATCCGCTAAACGAACTAAAGCGCTTGCCGCATCGTTAGTGTGAAGAGTGCTTAAAACTAAATGTCCAGTCATAGCCGCATGAATAACTATTTCGGCTGTTTCTAAATCGCGAATTTCTCCAACCATAATAATATCCGGATCTTGTCGAAGCAAACAATGCAATCCTTTTATAAAAGTTAAATCTCGAGTAATTTGAGTTTGTCTAATTAAAGGCAAATGATATTCAATTGGATCTTCTAAGGTAAGAATACTTTTTTCCACTGTGTTTAAATTATTAAGAATAGAATATAAGGTCGTTGTTTTTCCGCTTCCAGTTGGTCCAATGACTAATATTAATCCATTTGGCTTTTTAATTATTGCTTCAAATTCTTTAAATTGAGTAAGATTCATGCCTAAACTTTCTAAATCAACAAGAATTGAATTAATATTTAATATTCTGAGCACGGCGCATTCGCCGTAAAGAGTTGGAAAAATTGAAACTCTTAAATCTAAATTTTGATCTTTAATTCTTATTTGAAAACGCCCATCTTGAGGCGTTCTTGTTTCGGTAATATTTAATTGAGCTAAAATTTTTGTTCGAGCAATTAAAGCCGGCAATAAATGCAAAGGCTCTTTGGCGATTTCTTTTAATAACCCATCAATTCTAAAACGAAAACGAACAAAATCCTTTTCGGGTTCAATATGAATATCGCTTGCCCCAGCTTCAACGGCTCGAACAAGATAACTATCAATTAAATTAGTAATCATTTCTTTTCCTTCAAAATTTTGAGTAGACATAAAAAATAGTTAAAAATTGAAAGTGCAAAGTGTAAAGTTATAGTTTTAAGTTAAAAGTTAAAATAAAACATTTTATAAATCCCAATATCCAAATCCCAATGGCAAATAAAATCTCAAATCCAAAATCCAAAAAAATAACATAATTTATCCCTCACCTTTTTTAAGTTATTTGAAAATAATTTTAATTAGTACTAAAAGGTGAGAAATTTATTTTATCCACCAGCTGGCGGATTGGGATTTTATTTGATATTTAATATTGGGATTTGGGATTTACATTATTTTATTTAAAAATCAAATCATTAAAAATTTATTGAAAATTGAAAATTAATTCTATTTGTCATTATTTTACTTTAGAGAATACATTATTATTGAAAAATTTGCAACCAATTTTTAATTTAGTTTTGGTGCTCTCGAGAGGAATTGAACCTCTATCATTAGCTCCGCAAGCTAGCGCTCTATCCGTTGAGCTACGAGAGCCTAAAAACATTAAAACATAAAAACAAAAAAACACAAAAACAAAAAAACAATTAACTAATTAATCCTATTAAATCCCGCAAAGCAGGAATTTTATCTTTTATTTATCCGCCTTCGGCGGATTATACTCGTTTTATGTTTTTTTGTTTTATTGTTTTTTTGTTCTTGTGTTTTATATTTTAAGCATTTTCCCAAAATGATCAGAAAACGATTCGTCTTTTTGTTCTAAATCTTCTTCTAAATATTTCAATAAAATTTCCCTAATTCTAAGAGGATTTTGGTCTTCTAAAGAAATTACAAGATTGGGCCTAATTAAATTTTGAAATTTAAAATAAAGATTTTTTGTTTCTGGAACTTGATAAATAATCCAAAAATTTTCCAATTCTCTCCAAAGATAAAATTTTTCCGCCACTTGAATGCCTCTTTCTAAAATTTGAAACTTTATTTGAATCGGTTCTTTTAAATTAAATAAAGTAAAAATAATGCCAAATAAAATAATAATAATGGCAAAAAGAAAATTACTCGTAAAAAGCGCGAATAGCAATAATCCGATTGCCATTATCGCCATAAAAATATACCACCTTTGGCTTCTTTTGTGTTTTATAAATTCTGGAAAATTCCAAACAACAAGAATTTTCCCTTGATTTTCTTGAGGCATAAAAAATTAGCTTTTAGCTTTTAGCTTTTAGCTTTTAGCTTTTGGTTAAAATAAAAAAATAAAAATATAAAGCGCAAAACTACAACTCAAAATTTAAAATAGGCAAAATAAATATTTTGTCATTCCGACCGAAGGGAGAAATCGCTTCGCCTAAAAAAGCATAATAACTTGTGTTTTTTATTACATTTATAATTTACGCAACGATTAATTAATTTACTACATCGAAGGGATTCCTCCCCCTCGACAAAGCTCGGGGCAGGCTGGAAACCTCGGTCGGAATGACATAATTTTTTCGTTTTTCGTTTTACATTTTACGTTTCCTCAACACTTTTATAAATTGCCTTTTCCCTTTTTGCGCTAAAACCCCTTGTTCTGTAATCTCAATTATTTTATTTATATCTTTCACAACATTCCCGTCAATTTTTATTCCGCCTTGCTCAATTAATCTTCTTGCCTCGCTTTTACTAGTCGCTAATTTTGTTTCCACTAACAATTCCACAATATTCAAATTAGAAATTGGAAGCTTGTGGTGAGCCTTGCCGAACCATTGGAAATTGGAAATTTCATTTGGTGTTTCTTTTTTTTGAATCACTTTTATAAAATGCTGTTCGGCTTTTTTTGCTTCTTCTTCGCCATGATAAATTTTTACTATTTCATAAGCTAATTTCATTTTATAATCGCGCGGATTGATTTTTCCTGTTTTAAATTCATTTTTTATTTTTTCCACTTCTGTCATTAAAATATCAGTGCAAAGTTCGAAACCTGAAACAATTAAATTATCTGACCATGACATAATTTTACCATACATCTCCCCTGCTTTTTCATCAAGATTAATCATATTGCCTTCTGTTTTACCCATTTTTTTGCCAGTTGGATCAACTAATAATTTAGTTGTTAAAACAAATTTTTCTTTATTTTTCATTTTCCTCATTAAAGTTCGGCCAGCCAGCATATTGAATGTTTGGTCATTGCCGCCAATTTGCAAATCAACATCCATTGACACTGCATCATAAGCTTGAAATATGGGATATAAAAATTCGTGAAGCCCAACATCTTTACCGGCTTTTATTCTCTCTTGAAACATATCTCGTTCAAGCAATCTAGAAACTGTAAAATGAGAAGCGATCTCAAGTATATCTTCTGGTTTTAATTTATTAGTCCACTTTTCATTATGTAAAAATCTGATATTTAATTTTTTTAAATCTAAAATTTTTCCAATTAATTTTTTATAATCAATTGTATTTTTTTTCACCTCTTCCTTTGTTAAGGGTTTGCGCGTTGCCATTTTATCAGTCGGATCGCCAATGCGAGCCGTAAAATCACCAATAAGAACAATCGCTTCATGCCCCAAGTCTTGAAGCTGACGTAATTTGTTAAGCACAACACTGTGTCCGATGTGTAATTTACCTGTTGGATCAATGCCATTATAAATTCTTAATTTTTTACCCGATAACAAAACCTTCTCCAATTCTTCTTTATTTGGATAAATATTTTCAACTCCTCGCGTCAAAAATTCTTCTATTTTTTTTGGATCAGTGATAATTTTATTTGATTTTTTATTTAACATAAATTCTTTGAATTACAAAATGCAGTTTTTACGCGTCATTGCGAGGACTCCGACGTTACGTCGGAGGATGAATCAATCTTATAATTAAGCCAGAAATATAGATTGCTTCGGATGCGCTCGCAATAACAAACATTTACATTGTTCACCCTGTTAAATGTGAAGCAATTTTTGTCAAACAAAAATTATTTAACAGGGTAAATTTTGCATTTTGATCCCTCAACAGCTTCGGGACAAGCTTTTTATTTTTACATTTTTATAGTCGCATATTGAAAATGCGTCGCGTCAACATATTTTCCTGTCCATCTACCACTCTTTATGAATAAAGGCGAAATCTTTTGGAGTTAACCAATCCCAATATATACTGGTTTTGTTTTAAATTTCCCTAAAATAAATTTTCAAATTTTATAGAATTAAATTTATTCCGGTTTAAATATTTCAAACAATCTTTTATCAAAACAGAAAAATCTTTTTCTAATCTGTTATGAGTAACATTT
>JACQWZ010000071.1 GCA_016209005.1 Candidatus Kuenenbacteria bacterium | reverse complement strand
TAAAGTTAAAAAATTAAATAATTTTTTAGAATGTTAAATATTATTAACATTTTTTACTTTAATTATATCATTTATTTCGGCAACATTTTTATTTGCAGATACGAGAGGCTTTCGTCTATATTTTAACTTGCATATTGCGATAAATTTGACATTTTTAAAAATTAAGTTATAATTTTTTTATCAAAAGGAGGTGGTTAGAAATGCAAGATAAAGTAAATGCAATATTTTGGAGTTGTTTTTTTGGGATTTTTATTGGAGGATTCTTGTTTGTGATAACAGGAATTATAGGTCCTTTTTCAGAAGAGTTCTTTCCTAGTTGGAAAGAACCGGTACTTAATTGCTTTGTCTTTTCTTGTTGCATCTTGGTTGTCAACATTGTTGGATTTGGAGTTTTTGGCGGAATACGCGATAAATTAAACAATTAAAATCCCTGTGTTGATAATAAAGTTAAGCCTTAGTTAATTAAGAAGTTGATTAAATAACTTCTTAATTAGCTAGGGCTTTCTGTTTTTTTAAAACTTCTCCGCTATTCGCATTTTCGCGCTTCTGCTACGGGGATTATTTTTTATTTCTTCAAAAGTTGGGGTTATAACTTTTTTGGTAATAATTTTTAAAGACGCTTGATGCTGACAAACACATTGAGGAAATTCAGATGGACAAACACAATTCCTTGACTCTTGTTTAAAAAATTGTTTAACAATTCTATCTTCCAAAGAATGAAATGAAATGACGCAAATTTTTCCTTTTGGTTCTAAAATTTTTATCGCTTGAGGCAAGACTTGTTTTAAATTTTCAAGTTCATTATTAACCGCGATTCTTAAGGCTTGAAAAACTTTTGTCGCAGGATGAATTTTTAAATAGTTATACCATTCGGGTGTCGCTTTTTTTATAATTTCTTTTAGTTCAAAAGTGGTTTCTATTTGTTTAATTTTTCTTTCTTCTATAATTTTTTTTGCAATTTTTCCCGCAAATTTTTCTTCTCCATATTCTTTTAAAATTTTTTCAATTTTAAATTGTGGCCACTTATTAATAATTTCTTGAGCAGTTAAATTAATTTTGAACTTTATCCGCCAGCTGGCGGATTGAACTTCTTGATTAAATCTCATGTCAAGCGGTTCATCTTTTTGAAAACTGAATCCCCTCTTACTTTCTTCAAGCTGACGGCTTGATAACCCAAGATCTAATAAGATTCCCGATACTGACCCAAAATTTTCTCTTTTAACAATCTCTTTTAAATTTACAAAAGAATCTTTGACCAAAATTAGTCTTTTTGAAAATTGAAAATTGAAAGCTTGTGGTGAGCTTGTCGAATCCATTGAAAATTTTGCCATCTCTAAATCTATTTCAATCCCCAACACTTTTCCATTAGGTCCGTTCTTCTTAAGAATGGCAGCTGTGTGTCCGCCATCGCCAAAGGTACAATCAATAAAATTTTGATTAGGCTGAATATTTAAATTTTCTATAACTTCATTTAAAAGAACGGGAAGGTGCATAAAATAAGCAAAAATTTTCTAAGAAAAAAATTTTTGCAAATTATTTTAAATTATAGATTCAGGAGTTACGCACTATTAATGTGCATTTGGCTAATATTAGCTAAAAATGAAAAATTAACAAAAATTCAATTTTCGCTAACTTTAGCCATTTTTTGATTAAACTGCGTAAGTCCTGAGATTATAAATTAAATTTAAAATC
>JACQWZ010000009.1:3738-8099 GCA_016209005.1 Candidatus Kuenenbacteria bacterium | reverse complement strand
TACTATTAATGTGCATTTGGCTAATATTAGCTAAAAATGAAAAATTAACAAAAATTCAATTTTCGCTAACTTTAGCCATTTTTTGATTAAACTGCGTAAGTCCTGATAATTAAAAAAGCTACGATAATTCCGCCTAAAATATCCAAGGGATAATGGAGGCCGGAAAAAATTCTGGCAAAAGCGATAAAAAAAGCGCATATTAAAGCGAGTATTCCTAATTTTTTATTAAACAAATAAATACTTAATCCTAAAGCAAAAGCGATTGTCGTGTGATCAGAAGGAAAAGATTTATCTTGATTGTGTTGAATTAATAAAAAAATATTATTATGAGACACAAATGGTCTTGGTCTAAAATACATCAAAGAAATTAAGTGATTTAAAAGCCAAGCTAACACTGTTGAACTGAAAGCAAGAATTATTAGTTGAATTTTTTTTCTTTTTTCTAATGGACTAAACCCCATTAGAAAAGATGAAACTTTTGTCCAATCTTTTTTAGGAGGAATGGAATTATATTTTTTATCTTTATCATTAATAGAGAGATTTTCTAACGGGGCAAAGAATAAAAAAATTAAAATTAAAAATAATCCAAAAATTAAATATTCAGCGCAAAAAATCATAAACGTATCAAGCCAAATATTTTTTCCAGCCAAATTGTTAATAATTTGAAATAAATAAAAATCCATATAAAAAAATGTAAAAATCAAAAGCTTGTCCCGAATCTGTTGAGGGATCAAAAATTAAAATGACAATGCAAAATTAAAAAATAAAAATAAATATAATTTTAATTTCTATGCTATTTTTTGGGATTTTGGATTTGGGATTTTATTTGTTATTGAGATTTGGATATTGGGATTTATACTTTAAATTTTACATTGTCATTTTACATTTTGATTTTTACATTTTGATTTTTTTTATTCTATCATTTTTATTTTTAAAATACCAGCCTTTAGCTGGTCACCTTTCTGGGTGATAATCTTTTATGTTAATTTTGGGAATTGAAAGTTCTTGCGATGAGACGGCGGCTGCTTTGGTAGAAATAAAAAAAGGAAAAATTAAAATTATTTCTAATGTTATTTCATCGCAAATAAAAATTCATCAAAAATACGGCGGCGTGGTTCCAGAGATGGCGGCTCGAGCGCATTTGGAAAATATTTTACCAGTGATTACAAAAGCTTTAGGAAAGAAAGAAAAATCAATATTTGGAGGTTCGACCTCTAAATGCGGAGTCTGCCAGTTGGCGGATTTAAGAAAGAAAGAAAAAAAAATTGATTTAATCGCAGTGACTGTTGGTCCAGGGTTGATCACTTCTCTTTTAGTTGGAATTGAAACAGCCAAAGTTTTAGCCTATCTTTGGAACAAACCAATAATTGGCGTCAATCATTTAGAAGGACACATCTACGCCAATTTCATTGGCAAAATTTTCAATTTTCAATTTTCAATTTTCAAACAAATTCAAAATTCAATCCGCCAGCTGGCGGACAAATGTCAAATGTTTCCCGCTATTTGTCTTATTGTTAGTGGTGGGCATACGGAATTGATTTTAATGAAAGATCATTTAAAATATAAAAAAATTGGTCAGACAAAAGATGACGCGGCTGGCGAGGCTTTTGATAAGGTAGCTAAAATGTTAAATTTAAATTATCCCGGAGGCCCGGCCATTGCCGAAGCGGCAATGAAAATTAAAAAGCTACAAGCTACAAGCTACAAGCTACAAGCTAATTTTCCTCGGCCGATGATTAATTCTGGCGATTATGATTTTTCATTTTCTGGATTAAAAACAGCCGTGTTATATCAATTAAAAAAAGATAAAGATTGGCAAAAAAAAATTCCAGAATATTGTTATGAATTTCAACAGGCGATTATTGATGTTTTAATTTTCAAAACATTAAAAGCGGCCAAAGAATATAAAGTTAAAACAATAATTTTATCCGGCGGAGTCGCCGCTAATAATGAATTAAGAAAACAATTTAATCATCAACTACAAGTTACAAGCTACAAGCTACAAGCTAATTTTTTAGTTCCTTCAAAAAATTTATGCACCGACAACGCGGTAATGATTACCGTAGCTGGTTATTTTAATTTTTGTAAAAAGGGTGAAAAATGGCAAAAATTAAAACCAGATTCTAATTTGGAACTATAAAAATTTAATAGATTTTAATTGGTTATTTAAAATTTTTTTATAAAAAATATCCTGAAAAAAATTCGGCGAAGTCAAGGCGGGCGGGCAACCCAAAATCAAAAAATCTTTTTATCTTGTTTTAAATTAGTTTTAGGTTTTTGATTGTAATTTTGGCTTTTTTTTGTTTTGGATTATTATTTGATTTTTGCATTTTACATTATTTGTTGCTGGTTATTTTTTTGTTTTTATCAAAACAAAAACTGTTCGATATTAATCAAACAGTTTTTGTTAATGGATTTATTTTAATTTTTACCATTTTCTGTCGTCGTTGTTGTAATTTCGATTACTTCCGCTTCTTGGACGAAAACCGCCATTATTTTCTTGAGGACGAGCTTTGTTCACAGTGACTCTTCGACCATCAACTTCTTTTCCATCAAACATTTCAATGGCTTTTTCAGCTTCTTCTTCAGAGGACATTTCTACAAAACCAAATCCTCTTGAGCGACCAGTCATTTTATCAATAATAATAATGGCTGATACAACTGTTCCGGCTGCTGAAAAAACTTCTTTTAATGTTTCGTCGGTGCTATTATAAGATAATCCACCAACATATAATTTTTGTGTCATATTTTTTATCGTATAAAATAAAAATAAAAGTAAGCCCGACCTGTCTTATTTTATCCTTCTATCTTAAATAAAATAGGCAAAAATTTTAAGAAAAATTTTTGCAATTTCTAATTTCTAATTTCTAATAAAATCCAAAATCCAAATGTCAAAATAAAAGATAATTTTTGACATTTAGTCATTCACCATTATTTACTTTCAATAAATGCACTTTCTAATACTATTAAATTTTTAATTAAAGAAAAGAAAAATAAACTTACTTTAGAATAATAAACTTATTTTAAAAAAAGTCAATTAAAAATTATATCCACTTATCCACATAAAAAGTTGATTTTTTTAAAATTTTAAGGTTAAATTAAGGTAATTAGTTTATTAGTTTATTAGTTTATTAGTTTCAGGAGTTACGCACTATTAATGTGCATTTGGCTAATATTAGCTAAAAATGAAAAATTAACAAAAATTCAATTTTCGCTAACTTTAGCCATTTTTTAATTAAACTGCGTAAGTCCTGAATTTAAAATTTTCTTACGAAGGGGGGTGGAGAAATGTTAAAAATAAAAACATCAAGCAAAATATTATTCAGTCTTTTTTTAATTGTATTTTGCGCTTCATTGGTTATTCCAATGGTTATTAATATTCAATCCGTAAACGCGGCAGTTAATGCGGAAGACCTTTTACCTGGTAATATAGTAAATCAATCTGGGTTGCCAAAAACAGAGTTAAAAGCCACAATAATGAGAATTATTAATATTGTTTTGGGATTTTTAGGGATTATTGCTATTATTATTATAATTATTGGAGGATTTAAATGGATGACTTGCGGAGGAAGCGAAGAAAAAACAACTGAAGCAAGAGAAATGATAATTGCTGGAATTATTGGGTTAGTTATTATTTTAGCCGCTTACGCAATCGCTAATTTTATTATTTCACAATATCTTGGAGCAATGAATAATACTACATAATTAATTTTAAATTTTAAATTTTAAATTTTAATTAAAATATATGATCATTAAAAAAAAATTTGCCGGAAGGCAAATAAAAAAAGTTATTTTTTTGCTATTGTTTTTTTGTTTCCTAATAACTCCTTTAATAATAATCATTCCAGTTGAAAACAATAAATCAGTCGCTGTAAAAGTGGCTACTGTTGGTGCAGCGACGTTTGATGCTATTAAAAATGATTTAACTAACGCAGCGGAAAAAGTTGGAATTAAAGAGCAGGGTATAAATCAAGAAACTAATTTAAAGACAACGATAGGAAAAGCCGTTAAGGTAGTTTTATTATTTTTAGGAATAATTGCTATTATTATGATAATTATTGGCGGTCTAATGTGGATGACGGCTGGCGGAAATGAAGAAAGAGCCAAGAAAGCAAGAGGGATTTTAATTAATGCAATAATTGGTTTACTTATTGTTTTACTGGCTTATGTTATTACTTATTGGATTGTTGATACTTTAGGAAAAGAAGTTTTAAATGTTTAATAAAGTTTAAAGTTGCCAAAATCAGTTTATTAGTTTATTAGTTTATTAGTTTATTAGTTTATTAGTTTATTAGTTTATTAGTTTATTAGTTTATTAGTTTATTAGTTTGATTTCTATAAAATAGTTATTTATAAAAACA
>JACQWZ010000009.1:0-3713 GCA_016209005.1 Candidatus Kuenenbacteria bacterium | reverse complement strand
GTTTATTAGTTTATTAGTTTATTAGTTTGATTTCTATAAAATAGTTATTTATAAAAACACGCCGATGTTTGTCGGAGTGTTTTTGTTTTTTTAGAATTTTTGTGTTTTTTATCACCGCTAGTACTGGTTTTTTTTTTAAAATATGCTACAATAAATTAGTTAACCGTGAGTGATTTGACTTCGTTTATCATAATTTTTTATACCAATAAACAGAAACAAAATAAGTTAAAAGTTTAAAGTTAAAAATTAAAAGTTAAAGTTAATAGTTTAAAGTTATAAACAACCAAAATTAAACCCCTTACTTTTTGAATTTTCTGAAAATAATTTTAAAAGAATAAATATTTTTTTAATTAATAACAAAAAGTGAGTGGATAAACTTTTAACTTAAAACTGTGACTTTACACTTTGCACTTTAAACTTTTAACTTACTTTTATTAGTGGTTGACTATTTCATTAATTTTCTAAAAGCTAATTTATTTTCTCCGCGTCTAATTTAAATTTGAGCTGGAAATTAATATCTTTTTTAGAAATTAAATTTAAAAAAGGAAATTCAATTTGAAAAAAGGCTGGATTATTTTTTAAATTTTCCTGAAATTTTAATAACGTTTCTCTGGTTTTGGCTATGGCGATAATTTGTATTTCTGTGGAATCATTAATATTTTTAAAAGAATAAATTTTTATATCTGGCGGAACAATCTGATTAAAATAGATTAATATTTTTGACCAAGAAATAAATTTTTTTTGAATATTATTTATTTCGTCAAAGCTTTGATTTATTATTTTAATTTTTTGATTAGGATTTTGATGATTATTTTTTAAAACAAAAATTCTTTCGTCTATCGTTTTAACTAAGTTAGTTTGTAAAATAAATTCCGCGCATAATAAAAATATAGCGATAAAAATACTGAGCAAAAAAACGATTGCCAAAAAAGTTTTAATAATTTGATAAAATTGTTTGATTATTAATTCTCTTTTTATTTTGGGAGAAATTAAATTAAGAGTAAGATTCATAAAAATTAGCTTTTTAGGAATTAGCTTTTTAGCTTCTTAGATTTTAAACTACAAATTAGCTTCTTAAAAATTAGCCAAAAAGCTAAGAAGCTACAAGCTAAAAAGCTAGTTAATCTTCCGCTTCCATAACGCCTCTTAAAGCCAGCCCTAAAACTGTGGCGTAAGAGGCGAATTTATTTTCAGAAAATGGACAACTTTTTATTTTTTTAGAAAATAAAGATTGAAAGAAAAAATCATTGACTAATGATTTCCATGTTATTTTTTTATGATTAAAACATTGAAATTTGAAAATCCAAGGTATTTCTCTTTTAACTTCTAACCCTAATTGCTCTGATAAATAAACATCAAGGCCGATTAAATTAGACGCTCCGCCGCATAAAAGCATTTCCTTAAAGGTTCCTTGAAAAGCAAAATAAGTTTTATGAAACATTAAAATTTTTTTTATTTCTTCTGATAATTCAAAAAGATATTCCGCTAATATTTCTTTTGTAATACCTTCACATTTTTTTTCATCAAATCCGCATATTTTTTTCGCTTTTTCCGCTTGGATTAAGGTGATTTTTAATTTTTCCGCTATTTTTTCCGTTATTTTTTCGCCCGAAAGAGGTATTGAAATAGAAAATTGAATTGTTCCATTGTTATAAATTATTAAAGAACTGCAACTTGCCCCTAAGTCCAAAATAATTCTAGGGCTATTGTTTTTTTCTTGAATTAGATCGCGAACTATCGCGCAAGCCTCTATTTCAAAAGCTTGAGGCATAAGCCCGGCCTTTTTTAAAATATCTGTATAAAAATCAACTATATTTTTAGGCGCCGCTCCAATTAAAATTTGAATTTTTTGTTCATTATTTTTGGTTATTTTTTGAATAATTTGCCAGTCAAAATATATTTCTTCGTCAGTCAAAGGAATGTGCCGACCAATTTCTTCTTTAATCACCTCTTTAAATTTTTTATTTTCTGTTTGAAAAATTTCAATTAATTTAATAAAAGTTTTAGTTTCGGGTAAAGAAACCACAACGTTAGATGTTAATATTTTATTTCCCAAAGAAGTTTTAATTGTTTTTTGAATTAATTCAACAACCTCTTTGGGTTTTTTAATTACACCAGAAACAATATATCCCGCTGGAACGGGCATTTCATTAGAACTATGCAATTTTATTTCATTTCTAAATTTTCGTAATTGAATTAATTTTAACGACAAATCGCTAATATCTAAGCCAAAAGCAGGTTGTGAAGAAAAAAAATTAAACATAATAAACAATTTAAGATTTAAGATTTAAGATTTAAGATTTATAATTTCAGGACTTACGCAGTTTAATCAAAAAATGGCTAAAGTTAGCGAAAATTGAATTTTTGTTAATTTTTCATTTTTAGCTAATATTAGCCAAATGCACATTAATAGTGCATAACTCCTGAATTTATGAATTTCAGGACTTACGCAGTTTAATCAAAAAATGGCTAAAGTTAGCGAAAATTGAATTTTTGTTAATTTTTTATTTTTGGCTAATATTAGCCAAATGCACATTAATAGTGCGTAAGTCCTGAATTTATGATTTATGATTTAATTGATTATAATTTCTACAAACTACAAGCTAATTTGGCTGCTCCCAAAATTATTGCGTTTTCTCCAAGTTTAGATTTAACAACAGGAATTTTAAATAAATCTTTATCTGCTAAATGTTTTTTCATTTCAACGATAGCTGGTTTATAGAGCGTTTTAATTTCACTTAAACCGCCACCTAAAACAACAATATCTGGATCAAAAATATTTACAAAATGAGCCAATCCTATTCCAAGATTTTTGGCAACTTTTAAAATAGCTTTTTTGGCTAATTTTTTATTTTTCAAAGCTTCCTCATAAATTTTTATACCTGTTTTTTTCTCTTTTGTCAAAATTTTATAATATTTTTCCAAAGCAATTCCTGAAGTAGAAGCCTCAAAACATCCACGATTTCCGCAATTGCATTTTAATCCATTTTCTTCAACAATTATATGATGAGCAATTTCGCTGATTAAATAATGAGCTCCGCAATAAGATTTTTTATTTATTGTTATTCCAACGCCAATCCCAGTGCCTAAGGTAAATCCTAAAACATTATTAAAATTTTTGCCAGCCCCAAAAATACTTTCTCCTAAAACAAAACATTGAGCGTCATTCCCTAAAAATACTGGAACTTTAAATTCTTTTTCTAAAATTTTTTTAAGGGGAGTATTTTTAAAATCTCCAAAAAAATTTGTTTCTCTAATAATAATTCCTTTTTTAGAATCAATTTTTCCCGCAAATCCTAAACATATTTTTTCTACATTTTTGTTCCAAAATTTTTTTATCACTTCAAAAATATTTTGTAAAACAAATTTTTTGCCTTTTTTTGCGTAAGTGATAATTTTTATTTTTTTGATAATTTTAAAATTATCATCAACAAGCGCGCAAATAATTTTTGTCGCCCCGATGTCTAAACTGATAAGCATAGAAATAAAAAAATAACCAGTAACCCGTAACGAGTAACCAGTAATACCATAAGCAAAATTTAAGTCCGTCAGCTAAGGGATTAAGTAGAAATAACTGCATAATGCCAGATACATATTGGACTCCATAAGGCCATAGCTTTATGAAAATACAAAGTATCTATAGAGGTATTAAAGGATTTGTAAAATTGTATGAATATGGGTATAAATATACCTATATGATTACAGAAAAAGCC
>JACQWZ010000066.1 GCA_016209005.1 Candidatus Kuenenbacteria bacterium | reverse complement strand
TAATTAAATAGTGACAATAAAGCTCTTTGTTTATAAAGCTTGATATAGACTTTCACCCCCTTTCTATGTTAAGTTTACTATCTATATTTTACCTTATTTTATTAATGTGCGTAAGTCCTGAATTTCTAATTTTCAATTATAGATAAAGCAAAATCAAAACTTTTTTGTTGTATAAGATTATCTTTTTCCATAATTTATAATTTAATTTATAATTATTTTATAATTATTTTAAATTTATTATTTTTTTATTTCTTCATACTCTCCCTTTTCTTCCTTCTTGTCATCAGCCTTGTCATCAGCTGGTTGGTCGTTATTTTCAGTTGATTGCTGTTGATTGGCCGTTGATTCTTGTTTATACATTGCCTCGCCAATTTTTTGAGCAGATTGAGTTAAATCTTCCAAAGTTTTTTTAATTGTTTCAAAATCATCTTTATCTTTAACTTCTTTCAATGCTGCGATTTTTTCTTCCACCTCTTTTTTGTCAGCTTTTGAAATTTTATCCCCGGCTTCTTTCAAAACTTTTTCAGTAGAATAAATTAAAGTTTCAGCCGCGTTTTTTACTTCAATCAATTCGCATCTCTTTTTATCTTCTTCGGCATGCGCTTCAGCGTCTTTTTTCATTTTTTCAATTTCTTCTTTAGAAAGGCCGCTTGAAGCGGTGATCGTTATTTTTTGTTCTTTTCCGGTCGCTTTATCTTTAGCCTTAACACTCAAAATTCCATTGGCGTCAATATCAAAACTAACTTCAATTTGCGGAATTCCTCGAGGAGCTGGTGGAATACCGTCAAGAATAAATCGTCCTAAAGATTTATTGCCAATCGCTATCTCGCGTTCTCCTTGTAAAATATGAATTTCCACACTTGGCTGACTATCAACCGCCGTTGAAAAAGTTTGTGATTTTGAAGTTGGAATTGTTGTATTTTTTTCAATTAATTTTGTCGAAACTCCGCCCAAAGTTTCAATTCCCAAAGAAAGAGGAATGACATCTAAAAGCAAAACATCTTTAACTTCGCCTTGTAAAATTCCAGCTTGAATAGCCGCGCCAACCGCGACCACTTCGTCTGGATTAACTCCCAAATGCGGTTTTTTGCCAAAAAATTTCTCCACTATTTGAACAACCAAAGGCATTCGAGTTTGTCCGCCAACCATCACAACCTCTTCAATATTTTCAGGTTTCAATCCAGCATCTTTCAAAGCTTTTCTGCAAGGTTTTAAAGTTTGCTCAACTAAATCTCCAACAATTTCTTCTAATTTTGCTCGAGTTAATTTTAAAACTAAATGCTTTGGACCATTTTCATCTGTTGTAATAAATGGTTGATTGACTTCGGTTTCCATAGTCGTAGAAAGTTCAATTTTGGCTTTTTCGGCTGCTTCTTTCAATCGTTGCACAGCCATTTTATCTTTTGATAAATCAATGCCTTGCTCTTTTTTAAACTCTTCAACAATCCAATGAATAATTCTTTGATCAAAATCATCTCCACCCAAATGAGTGTCGCCATTGGTCGCTTTTACTTCAACAACATCTTCTCCAATATCCAAAATGGAAATATCAAAAGTTCCACCGCCCAAATCATAAACAGCAATTTGTTGTCCTTTTTTCTTGTCAAAACCATAAGCTAAAGCGGCGGCTGTTGGTTCATTGATTATTCTTTTTACTTCAAGTCCAGCAATTTTTCCCGCGTCTTTTGTCGCCTGTCTTTGTGAGTCATTAAAATAAGCCGGAACCGTAATAACCGCTTCAGTAATTTTTTCGCCTAATTTTTCTTCAGCGTCAGCTTTTAATTTTTGCAAAATCATTGCTGAAATTTCTTGAGGAGTATATTCTTTTTCTTTCATAATTATCTTTACTCCTTCTCCGGCTTTAACAACTTTAAATGGAAGAATTTTTAAATCTCTTTGCACTTCTTCATCAGTAAAACTTCGCCCAATCAAACGTTTAATTGAAAAAAGTGTATTTTCTGAATTAGTAACGGCTTGACGTTTGGCTAATAATCCAACCAAACGTTCGTTGCTTTTAGACATAGCGACAATAGAAGGGGTTGTTCGAGCTCCTTCTTTGTTTTCTAAAACCTTAGGCTCTCCGCCTTCAATAATCGCCATGCATGAATTTGTTGTACCGAGATCGATACCAAGTATTTTTGACATAAAAAATAAATTAGCTTGTAGCTTGTAGCTTTTTAGCTTCTTAGCTCATAGCTTAAAAATAAATAAATAAAATTAAAAAATAAAAAAATAATTTCTAATTTTTAATTTTCAATTTCTATTAAATTTTCAATTCACCCTATTAAATAATCTTAACAAATAAAATTCCTGTCTGACAGAATTAACAGGGTAAATTAATTTTTAAACTTAAAAACTAAACTTATTAAAAAATTTAATAAAAAATTGAAAATTTTATCATTGAAAATTTAATGAAAATTAGAAATTGAAAATTTTAACCTCTGATTGATATTATTATTTTGCATTTTTAACTGTCATTTTGATTTTTGATTTTTAAATTATTTAACTTTATACACCACCACCCTTGCCACTTTAATCACTTTTCCATTTAACTTATAACCAGCCATTACTTGTTTTGCCACTTGTTCGTCTAAATTTTTATCATCAGTTTCTTCACTGCTAATCGCATCCATTAAATTTGGATCAAATTTTTTATCTTTAACTTCTATTTCTTCAACTCCGATTTTTTCCAAAACATCTTTAAATTGTTTAACCACATGTCTAACGCCTTCAAGCCAACTATTATTTAATTCATTATCACAGTGTTTTATCGCCATTTTTAAATGATCATAAACCGGCAAAATTTCTTTTATCATTTGTTCATTAGCGTAAACAACGAATTCCATTTTTTCCCTAGCCGTTTGTTTTAACAAATTCTGATAATCAGCCAAAGCCCGTTTATATTTATCTAAATTTGTCTCTTCTTCCGTTTTTATTTTATTTATTACGGATAATATATAAGGCGCAAATTCTTTTTCGTCTATTTTTAACCATTCATCAATACTTAACCACTTATAATTACTCGCTTCGTCACTTAACTTTATTTCTCCACTTTTTAATCTTGCTTTATAATCAATAAATATTAAATGTTTATAGCCGCGAGAATTATATTCCGTCAATTCTAATCCATCTATTATGTCAATTAATTTAATATGTTCAATTTCTAAATTTACTTCTTCTTTGATTTCCCTTTTTAAAGCTTGCTCCAGACTTTCGTCAAATTCCACTTTTCCGCCCAAACTAGTATACTTATTATGCCATTTGGGTGATTTAAATAATAATAATTCATTATTTTTATTAAAAATAAAAGCACTTACGCTGACTTGTGGATATTTTATTTCTTCACTCATAAAATTATTTTTTTATTAATGCGCTAACGAATTTAATTAACGCTAAATTTTTTTCGTAATTCATTCTGATTGGACCAAGTATCGCAAAAATATTATTGTTTGTTTTCCCGCGCTTCTGATTATAATTTATCATAACGATTCCGCATTTTTCGTTAAAAGGATTTTCTTTGCCAATTAATATTTGAATTTCCTTGCTTATTAAAAAATTTTCTACTATTTTATCAAGACAATCAATGGCCAATGAAATATCATAGATTAGTTTGTGTTCAATAAATTCTGGTTGATTAAATAAATTAGATAAACCGATACAATAGATTTGCGAATTAAAAGAAATAATCACCGTTTCTTCGGATAAATCCGCAATCGCTTTTCCTATTTTTTTTATTAAATTTTCCGTTTCTAAAAATTGATATTTTTTTTTAATTTCATTTAAAAAATTTTTATCTCTCTCTTTTATTTCTTTATCCTTTAAAAAATTTTTAATATAAAAATGATAACCTTTTTCAGTTGGAATTCTGCCGGCCGAAGTATGAGGTTGGAAAATATATCCTTCTTTTTCTAATTCCAACATCTCATGTCTAATGGTTGCTGGACTAATTTCAAGATTATATTTATCAGCCAATAATTTTGAACTAATTGGTTGGGCTGTTCTAATGTATTCTTTTATTATTTTATTAAGCAAAGAAATTTTTCTCTGAATCATAAATTTCTATTAGCACTCTTAAATTAAGAGTGCTAAATATATTTAGCATAAACAAAAAAAACTGTCAATAACTTGACTGTCTTTAAATACTTTGAATTACGAAATGCGTTAAAAACACTTGTCATTGCGAGCTTTGTACTCAAGGCGAAGCAATCTAGTTGTTCATTGTGCTAAGATTCTAAGATTACTTCGTCCTCCGACGTAACGTCGGAGTCCTCGCAATGACGCAAAACTGCATTTTATAATTCATAGTAAATAGAGTTTAAAATTATTTTTTTGCATTTTGCGTTTTAATTGTTTCGCATTTTTCGCTTTTCATTTTGCGTTTTTATAATTGATGTTTTATATTTGCGCGCTTTATATGGTTTTAACCGAATAATTTTAATATGTTTCACTAAAGGCGCTGTGCCTGTCCTCTGGCGGGAACTAGCCTCTGACTGGAATTTTTTTACCCCGCACCTTTTTTCCAAAAAAGGTGCGGGGTTTATTTCGCTTTTAAGTTGACTGACAAAATATTCTTGATCATAACCTAAGCAAATTATATCAGGCTTAAATTTTTTAATTACAGCGTATTTATTTTTTAAATTGCCAAGGACAACTTTGTCTGCCAAATTAGATTTAATTACAGCTTGCTGTCTCTGTTTTTCATTTTTATCCGGTAATTTGCCTTTTACTTGTTTTACTGTTACGTCACGCGCTATCACTACAATTAAAAAATTTCCATATTGTTTAGCTTGTTTTAAAAAATGTTTATGCCCTTGATGTAAAATATCAAATGTGCCAAACACCATCACAGTGTTTTTTCTTTTATTCATTTTAAAATAAAATTATTTAAATAGTTCAAATTCTTTTGTCGTTTCTTCCACAACAGCTTTTTTACCAATATTTAGAAGTTATCCCTTTTCTTCTTTAACGAATTCAATCAAACTATTTAATCCGTGAAAATTAGACAACCACATATGTTCTACGTCATTTAATTCATCTCTGATTGGAAAATCTTTTTTTATTTGTTCTTTAAATATTTTTTTTATGAATAATATCCAATCATTAATTTTTTCTTCTAATGTTTTTAAAATTTCTTTATTCTCCTCTCGTGATAAAAATAATATCATTTTATCTAAATTTAAGAAATCAGAAAGAATTTTTTGACATACTTTTTTTGTCTCTTTTGTAGGAAAGGATTCAATTATTTTTTCAATAACTTCAATCGCATTCGCAGTATTTCCTAGCTCAGGATTTTCTTTATATCTTTTCAATACCTCTATTGATGTTTTTAAAAAATCATTATAGGAAATTACTTTTTCTTCTAACTCTCTCTCTCTCTCTCTTGAATTTCAAATCCTGATCTATTAAATTATTATTTATTTCTTTTATCATAAATTTTATTTTAAAATTATTCTGCGTTTTTCCGCGTAATTATCCGCGTTTATCTGCGTCTATTTTTAATCTCATCAACGGAAAATTTGGCATTCCCTACTTGTTTTATTCATTAAAAATGAAAATACTCGTTTGCTCATTCCAAAACCACAAACAGGTGGCATACCATATTCCATTGCTTCAACAAAATCATAATCATACATTTGTGCTTCTTCGTCTCCGGCTTCTTTTAATTTTACTCGCAATAAATAAATGGTTCTAATTCTTCTTTAATAAAGGGGTCCCGTTTGTCAAGACAGATTATTTTTCAATTTGAGATACATTGATATTATTAAAAATTAAAATTGAAAAATTATTTTTCTTGATAAAAGCAATTAATAAATATTAGTGATGAGCTTGGATATTATAAAT
>JACQWZ010000065.1 GCA_016209005.1 Candidatus Kuenenbacteria bacterium | reverse complement strand
ATTTATAATATCCAAGCTCATCACTAATATTTATTAATTGCTTTTATCAAGAAAAATAATTTTTCAATTTTAATTTTTAATAATATCAATGTATCTCAAATTGAAAAATAATCTGTCTTGACAAACGGGACCCCTTTATTATTCTGTCCCTCGAAAACCATTTTCTCAGGCTTCAATCGAAGGAAACAATTCTGTGTTTTCGAGAAAATTTTGGAATAGAATTCAATTTAAATCATTAGAAGAAGTTGATGAAAAAATAGAATGGTTTAATAAATCATCAGAAAAATATTGCCATTATCAAAAACCCAATAGATTAAAAACAAAAAGAAAAAACTTTATTCCCAAAATCTATTTCATTAGACAAGCCAAAGAAGACAAAGAGCAAACAGGAAAAGCTTTTATCAATGTTTCTAATCAGATAGTATTTTTACCAAAATCCTACATTAATTATTTTGTTCTAGCAGAATGGAATCTTAAAAAAGAAAAACTCTATATTTATTTTAAAAAAGAACAAAAATCTAAAATGATTAAAAAAATATCATTCAAAATCAATTCAAAGTCGAAAGAAAAATTACTAAAATTACTCAAAAATTAACTGCTCACTTTCATTTGATAAATAACCTGTAATATGACAGAAAAAATAAAACAATTTAATCTAAAATCTGGAATTTCAGATAAGTTTAATTTTATTCATAAATTTAAAAATAAAATATGGCAATTATTTTTGCTGTAATAGCTTACTTTGGTTGGGCAATAGGCATATTTTTTGAAGCTATTGCAGCCAGAAGAATAAATTCATATTCTTTAACTTTCTGGGGGCTTGTAATCGGAGCAATCCTTTCAAGTTTTTATCTTCCTTTTGCATTCCATTTGGTACAAGGTTTTACATTGGGACTTTTTCTCCTTAATCTTTTTTTGGCGCTCTTTTTTATCGGAGGGACTATTATTTATTATGAGGCATTGAGAATGGAAAACCGTTCGTTGACAGGAACTATTGCTTCGGCTTTTCCTGTTTTTACCGTTATTTTGTCTATCTTTTTACTTGGAGAAAAAGTGAGTTTGATACAATCCATTGCGATTATTATTACGTTTATTGGTTTAATATTATGTATTTTGGATTTCAAAGAAATTTCAAGAGGTAAAAAGATTATCAGTAAAGGGACTGTTTTCGCGTTTATTGCGTCTGTCAGTTGGGGAATTTACTTTGCTTTTATAAAATTGCTTGTCACAGAGGTTGGTTGGTTTTGGCCGAATTACATTGTGTTTCTGCTCTTTCCTTTGATGTTTTTATTTATGAAAATAAGGAAGATAGAACTCAAGCTGCCAACAGTCAATAATGCTTTTTGGCCACTTATAATCTCTGTGGTTTTGGTGCGTATAGCGGAGTATAGTTATAACTTTGCGATTACAAAAGGGCAGATAGCAGTGGTGGCTCCAATCGCAGGCGCAAACCCCACATTATTTGTAATTCTCGCTTTTTTGTTTCTCAAAGATCCAATAAAAAAACAACAGATTTTGGGTATTATTGTCACGCTTGCAGGAATAGTTTTTCTTTCATTTATTAGTTAATATTAAAAAGAGATTTTATTTTTGAATTTTACATTGTCATTTTGCATTTTGATTTTTGCATTTTAATTTTTAATTTTTTATACCAAAAGATTCTCTTAAAAAATATTAAATAAATCTATGGAAAAAATAAAAAAACCAGATAATCAAATCACTTTTTATCAGGCACCGGACGGCACGGTAAATATTGAAGTGCTGTATGCCGAAGAAAACATCTGGCTCACTCAAAAGAAAATGGCGGAGCTTTTTGCTATTGATCGTAGCGTAATCACAAAGCATCTAAAAAATATCTTTACCGAAGCAGAGTTAGAAAAAAAATCAGTATGTGCAAATTTTGCACATACTGCCGAAGATGGAAAAAGCTATCAAACGCAATTTTATTCTCTTGAAGCCATTATTGCCGTTGGCTATCGAGTTAATTCCGAACGAGGTACCCAGTT
>JACQWZ010000024.1 GCA_016209005.1 Candidatus Kuenenbacteria bacterium | reverse complement strand
TTACGCACTATTAATGTGCATTTGGCTAATATTAGCTAAAAATGAAAAATTAACAAAAATTCAATTTTCGCTAACTTTAGCCATTTTTTGATTAAACTGCGTAAGTCCTGAAAATACGATTTTTGTGTCATTGCGAGGAGGCTTCCGAACGCGGATCCCTCGCATTTACTCGGGACAAGCTCCGCAATCTTGATTAATATTGGCTTTAGATTGCTTTGCCTTGAATACAAAGCTCGCAATGACGATGATGGATGATATGAGTAGTTGCTAAAATAATAAATCAATAAATCTTAAATCATAAATCTTAAATTATTCATATGAATCAAGAAATCAAAACTCCCAACTTTAACAAAACTCTCAATGAAATTTTAGATAATTTACAGCCTCATCAAAAAACTTGTCAGCAATGTCAGAATGTTTTTGATATTTTTGCGGAGGATATTGAATTTTATAAAATGCTTCAAGTGCCAGAACCAAAATTGTGTCCAGAATGCCGAAGTCAAAATCGTCGAGCTTTCACAAATTATACTACTTTTTATAAAAGAAAATGCGACGCTCCAAATCATTCTGAAAAGATTATTTCACAAATTCCAGAAAATACTTGTTTCCCTGTTTATGACAATGATTATTATTGGTCTGATAATTGGGATCCAATGGATTATGGGAAAGATTATAATTTTTCAAAACCATTTTTTGAACAATTTAAAAAGTTATTAGACGAAATGCCTCAACCAGCCACAACCCGCGATCCAAAAAGTATAAATAGCGAATATACTTCTTATGGCGTTGAATTAAAAGATTGTTATTATATTTTTGGCGGATTAAAAGGAGAAAATATTTCTTATGGAAATTGGCCAGTTTTAACAAAAGATTCAATGGATATTTTAGTCGCTTCTAATTCGGAACGATGTTATGAAGTTGTTTCTGTGACAAATTGTTATAATTGTAAATTTAGTTATTTTTCTAATTATTGTTTAGATAGCATTTTTATTTATGATTGCCATAATTGCCAAAATTGTTTTAGTTGTGTTAATTTGAGAAACAAAAATTATTATTTTTTTAATGAAGCGTTAACAAAAGAAGAATACAAGAAAAAAATAAAAAGTATTGATTTGAGCGATAGAGAAATACTTTTTGAATATCAAAAAAGATTTTTTAAACTTCTTGAAATTTCGCCAAAAAGAAATGTTTTTAATAAAAATTCTATAAATTCCATTGGAACATTATTATATAATTGCAAAGATTGCTTTAAATGTTTTTGGGCTCAAAATAGCGAGAATGTTCGCTTTTCTAGTCTTATTATAAATTTAAAAGATTGTATGGATGTTATGGGCGTTTACTCTAATTCTTGTTATTTTGGTATTGTAATCATAGGAAGTCGTATTTATTTCAGCGCAAATACTCGCGATCAATCTTTGGAAGTTGAGTATTCAATAAATTGTCGAAATTGTTCAAATTGTTTTGGTTGCATTGGATTAAATAAAACAGGACTTACGCAGTTTAATCAAAAAATGGCTAAAGTTAGCGAAAATTGAATTTTTGTTAATTTTTCATTTTTAGCTAATATTAGCCAAATGCACATTAATAGTGCGTAACTCCTGTAAAAAACAATTTTGCATTTTGAACAAACAATATTCAGAAAAAGATTATTGGAATTTAGTTGATTCTATCAAAACAAAAATGTTTCAAGATGGCGAATACGGCGAATTTTTTTCTCTATCTTTTAGTCCTTTTGCCTACAATGGCTCAATGGCTCAAATTTCATTTCCTTTAACAGAAAAAGAAGCTAAAGAAAAAGGATTAAATTGGGTTGAATCTCCATTTCCTGAATTTCAAGGAAAAGTTTTAAAAGCCCAAGAAGTTCCAAAAAATATTAAAGATGTTTCAAATGAAATTTTGGATTGCGTTATTCTTTGTGAAAAAACCGGAAAACCTTTTAGAATTACAAAAACCGAATTAGAGTTTTATCGCCAACATAATTTGCCAATCCCTATTATTTGTCCAGCCGAAAGATTGCTTCAACGATTTAGCTGGATTGGATTTTTAAATTTTGAAGAAACTTTTTGTCATAAATGTAAAACAAAAATTCCAGTTAATTATCGAGGAAATTTTAAAGAAAATATTTACTGCGAAAGTTGCTATCTTAGTGAAGTTGTATAAAAATAAAAAAGTAACCTTATTGATTTAAAAAGTAGTTAAAAGTTTAAAGTGCAAAGTGTAAAGTCACAGTTTTAAGTTAAAAGTTTAATTTCAGTTATTTATAACTTTTAATTTTTAACTTTAACTTTTAATTTTAAACTTTTAACTTATAATATTGGTGATTGACATTATTATTATCAATTTTCTACAAGCTACAAGCTAAAAAGTTACAAGCTAATTCATATGGATTTTATTTCTAAAAAAATATCAAATGAAACTTTGGGCGAGAAATTTAAAAAAGCGAGAGAAGAAAAGCAAATGGATTTATCAAAAATAGAAGAAATGACAAAAATACAGATTCAATATTTAATTGCCATAGAAAAAGGAGATTATCAAAAAATTCCCGGAGAAATTTATTTAAAAAATTTTTTAAAACTTTACGCCAAAACATTAAATTTAAATCCAGAAGAAATTTTAAAATTATATCAAGAAGAACAAAAAATTTTACCCCTCACCTTTTTTTTGAAAAAAAAAGTAAGGGGTAAAATTCGTTTATTGTTTATTTCTAATATTTTTAAAAAAAGTTTAATTGGAGTTTTTTTAATTATTCTTTTATTTTATATAGTTTTTGAAGTAAAAAATATTATTAGTCCGCCAAAATTGATTATTCAGGAGCCTTCGGATAATTTAGTTATTTCCGAATCAACTATTAGGGTGATAGGAAAAACAGACATTAATGCAAATGTAACAATTAATAATCAAGAAATTTTTAAAAATTCCGATGGAGGTTTTAATAAAATAATTAATCTTCAATCCGGTTTAAATTTAATCACAATTTCCGCTCAAAAAAAACACAGCCGAGAGATAATTAAATATAGAAAAATTATGGTAGAATGAGAAAACAATTAACAATTAACAATAAAACACAAAAAACAAAAAAACAAAAAAACAAATTAACTTAATTAACCTAAAAAAACAATTAAAAGTTTAAAGTGCAAAGTGTAAAGTCACAGTTTTAAGTTAAAAGTTTAATTTTAGTTGTTTTATAACTTTAAATTTTTAACTTTAACTTTGCACTTTTAATTTTAAACTTTTAACTACTTTAAAATTAGGTCAATTAGAGTAATTAGAAATTTATTTATTTTTTTCTAGAAATTAAGCAATATGAAAAATATATATGATATTATTATTATTGGCGCTGGGGCGGCTGGAATGACAGCCGCTATTTATACAAGTCGCCGAATGTTAAAAACTTTAGTTATTAGCAAAGATTTAGGCGGACAAGCGGCTATGGCTTCAAAAGTGGAAAATTATCCGGGATTTGTTGAAGCTATTTCTGGGTTTGAAATAATGCAAAAATTTAATCAGCAAGCGAAAAAGTTTGGCGTGGAATTTATTTTTGATCAAGTAAAAGAAATTCAATCTGAAAATAATATTTTTTTAGTTAAAACTAATGCTGAAACTTATAAAACTAAAGCGATAATTTTAACTTTTGGCTTAACTCCCCGCGACCTCAATGTTCCGGGTGAAGAAAAATTTAAGGGTCGAGGCGTTTCATATTGCGCGACTTGCGATTCTTTATTTTATAAAGATAAAAATGTCGCTGTGACTGGCGGAGGCAATGCCGCTTTGGACGCGACCTTGCTTTTATCAAAAATTGCCAAAAAAGTTTATTTAATTCATCGCCGAGACGAATTTAGGGGCGATGAAATTTTGATTCAAAAAATTAAAGAACAAAAAAACATTCAACTTGTTTTAAGTTCAATAATTAAAGAAATTAAAGGAGATAAACTTGTAAAATCAATTATTGTTAGTAAAATAGATAAAGGAAGCGAAGAAGAAATTGAAGTCAACGGTGTTTTTGTGGAAATTGGCTACGAAGTAAAAGCGGATTTTATTAAAAATTTAGTTGATTTAGACGAGAAAAATCAAGTGATTACAAATAAAAATTGCGAGACTTCTCATCCTGGAATTTTTGCCGCTGGCGACGCAACAGACATTTTTTATAAACAAATAATTATTTCCGCTGGCGAAGGAGCCAAATCAGCCCTAAGCGCCTATAAATATCTTCAAGAAAAAGAAGGCAAGAAAATTGTTGGTTTGGATTGGGGGGGAAAATAAACACAAAAACAAAAAAAC
>JACQWZ010000060.1 GCA_016209005.1 Candidatus Kuenenbacteria bacterium | reverse complement strand
TTTTTGTAGACATAAATTTTTGTTAAAAATTAAAATTATTTTATATCTACATTTTAACATAAAAAATTAACATAGAAAAGGGAAATCTAAAACGAAACCAGTATACTTATTGGGTGGGTACATCTAGAGATTGTTTGGATTCTTTTAATATTTTAGATTGTGAAAACAGTTATGAACTTATAAATTCAGGACTTACGCAGTTTAATCAAAAAATGGCTAAAGTTAGCGAAAATTGAATTTTTGTTAATTTTTCATTTTTAGCTAATATTAGCCAAATGCACATTAATAGTGTGTAACTCCTGAAATTGCGAAAAGTGCTATCAGTGTAAATTTTGTCAGAATTGTAGCGGATGTCTTGATGGTACTTTTTTATATGAATGTAAAAATTGTCAAAATTGTTTTGGTTGTACAAATTTAAGACATAAATCATATTGTTTTTTTAATGAACAATTTTCAAAAGAAGAATATAAAACAAAGATAGAAAAAATTAATTTGGAAAATAGAGAGGTCCTTTCTGATTATATGCAAAAGTTTGAAGCATTTGTTAAAAAATCTTTTCAAAGAAACTTACATAATGATCCAAAAAATATTAATTGTGTTGGAGATAAAATATATGAGACAAAAAATGGTTATCAAGTATTTAGAACGGGTTGGAATGTAGAAAATACACGATATTGTGTGGATATAATGGCCATAAAAGATTCTATGGATCTTTGGACAGTCGGACCTAATGTTAATTTAGCTTATGAGCTTGTTGAGGTTTTTGATAGTTCTAATATTAAATTTTCCTATTTTATTAAGGACGGAATGAATTTAGAGTATTGTCTTGCTTGCCATAATTACCAAAATTGTTTTGGTTACATAGGGCTTCGCAATAAAAAGTATCACATTTTTAATAAACCATATTCAGTAGAAGAGTACTGGCAGAAATTAGATGAAATTAAAACTAAAATGTTAAGAGATGGCGAATATGGCGAATTTTTTCCATTGTCAATGAGTTTGCATCCTTATAATGACACTTATGCAATAATAGAATTTCCTTTGACAAAAAAAGAAGTTTTAAAGCGGGGCTGGCAGTGGCAGGATGAGCCAAAAATTCCTTCTGATTTAATGGGATTAAAATTAATTAAAGTAAAAGATATTCCAAAAGATATTAAAGATGTTTCAGATGACATTTTAGAAAAAGCTATTGTTTGTGAAATAACCGGCAAACCCTTTAGAATTATTAAGCCAGAATTAGAATTTTATCGCCAACATAGTTTACCAATTCCAACCAAACATCCTTTTCAAAGAATGTTAGAGAGATTTCAAAAAAGAAATCCTTCAAAATTATTTAAAGCCATTTGCGCCAAATGCGGAAATCAAATGCACACTTCCTATCCGCCAGAAAAACAAAAAGAGTTAAAAATTTATTGCGAGCAATGTTATTTAAGAGAGGTGGTATAGAAAATTTGATAGTGAATTTTTAAGAAGTAATTTAAATTAAAAAATGTTTTATTTATCATGTTTACTTTATTTATTGTTTATTGTGTTCACTTATCGTGCCATGGCACGATAAGTGAACAGTTAATTTAATTAATATTATTTAAAATGTTAAATTTGAAATGTCAATATGAAATATAAATATTATTTTAAAAAACCAAGATCAGAGATTGTTAAAGATATCCTGTTTTAGTTAATGGCAGCTGGATTAATTTATATTGCTGCCAATTCTCCTTATTTTGTTTTGAATTTAATGAAAAATTTTAAAAAATGGCGAAAATACAAAAGAAGAAAACTTTCTACTACTTTTTGGAGATTGCAAAAACAGGGTTGTCTAGAAATAAAAAACCAAAATCACCAAATTTATATTTGTTTAACTGAAAAAGGGAAAAAGATAGCCGGTTGGTTGCAAATAAACGCCTTAAAAATCAAAAAACCTAAAAAGTGGGATAAAAAATGGAGAATAGTAATTTTTGATATTTCTCAATTAAAAAAAACTTTTAGGGAGGCTTTTCGAGGAAAGTTAAAAGAATTAGGTTTTATTCAATTACAAAAAAGTGTTTGGATTTATCCTTTTGATTGCCAAGGTGAAATAGAGCTTTTAAGAGATTTTTTTGGATTGAACCAAAAAGAACTCAAACTAATTATTGCTCAGAATATTGGTGATGATGATTGGTTAAGAAAAATTTTTAAAATTTAATTGATTATAAATTGATAAAATAATAAATTAATAAAATAAAATGTGTTTACTTATCCTGCCATGGCAGGATAAGTAAACACATTAAAAATTAAAAAAATTATAAAATTAAAAATGCATTTTTAGTGATTGAGAAGAAAATGTTTTATACTTTTTTATACTATTACTATCAAAACTACATTGAAAAAATTACCTATCTTAACGGCGTGCGCAGAAAAAATTTTTAATCAAAAATTCGAAACTTGTTAATATTAAAATAATACATACTATTTGTGGCCATCTAATTCCTAAAATCATTAAAGTTGGATCAATTCTTAAAAATTCTAAAAAGAATCTTAAAATAGAATATAAAATTAAATAAATCAAAAAAATATTTCCAGTTCCGCGCATTTGCGGAATTTTTTTGTATAAAAAAATTAAAATTAACAAAATCAATAAACATCCTAATGATTCATATAAAAAAGTTGGATGAAAAAATTCAAAATTTTCATATCCAGCAATTCTATTTTTTAAATCAATCGGAATTCCCCATTGTAAGTTGGTTGGCAATCCATAAAGTTCTTGATTAAAATAATTTCCCCATCGTCCAATTATTTGACCAAAAACAAGGGCTGGAGCAAAGATATCAATTAAAAATTGAAAATTCAATTTACCCTTCACCTTTTTTCTAAAAAAGGTGAAGGATTTATATTTTTTGCAATAAAAAAACAGAGTTATAAACCCTGCGATTATCGCGCCATGAATAGCCATGCCACCTTGCCAAATTTTAAAAATATCCAAAGGATTCTGGAAATAATATTCAAAATTTAATCCTACATAATAAAGTCGAGCTCCCAATAAACCAAAAACAATCAACCAAAAAAATAAATTCCACAAATGTTCATTTTTTATCTGGCAGTTTTTACCAAGACCAAAAATTATCAAAATCCCCCCAACAATTCCCACTACATATCCCAACCCATACCAATGGATATTTAATATTCCCAATTGAAAAAAAATTGAATCTGGGTGATAGTTGTGTAAAAAATTAAAAATTACCATTTAGTTTATGATGTAAAATAAGCGCTTCGCGCATTTAAGTCCTCCAACATATCATCGGAGGACTTAGGGGTTTTTCTTTTGAAAAATCCTCCAACCCTTCCTCGACTCTTCGGCAAGGCTCAGGACAGGCTCCATTCGGGACAGGCTCTTTATCAAAGGGGCTAATTAATACACTTTCCGATACTATAAAATTTATTTTATACATAATACTGCCTATTAGCGTTCAAGATTGATTCGAAAAAATTCAAATAACCTTAAAACTCGCTGGCTCATCAATTTTGGTAGGAGGAACCTCAACTGATTCACCGCTAAATAGGCAGAACTATGAATAAAATTAAAATGTAAAAGCTTGTGGTGAGCTTGTTGAATCCATTAAAATATAAAATGACAATGTAAAATTTAAAATATAAATCCCAATATCCAAATCCCAATGCCAAATAAAATCCCAAACCCAAAATCCCAAAAAATAACATAATTTATCCCTCACCTTTTTTAGGTTATTTGAAAATAATTTTAATTAGCGATAAAAGGTGAGGGATTTATTTTGTCCGCCAGCTGGCGGATTGGGATTTTGTTTGATATTTGATATTGAGATTTGGGATTTACTTTGAATTTCATAATTCAAAGTATTTCTATTATTTTTAGCATAAAAAAAATTTCTTGTCAAGATAACAAGAAATTTTTTTGTATTTAAATTTTTACCTATTTTATTTCGAGTAATGCTCAACTATTAACCTTGTCTCAATGTTTTGCGGCAAATTTTCTTTTTTAGGCTTGTCTAATATTTTAATTATATTTTCTTTAGCGTCAAAAGAAAGCCACAATGGAATATCGTCTTTTTTTGATTTCTTATTCCCCTCTTCCCATTTCTTATTTTGTTTTTTAATTTTTATCACATCATTTACTTTTACTTCAAAAGAAGGAATGTTCACCTTTTTATTGTTTACTGAAAAATATCCATGAGTTACCATTTGTCGCGCTTTATTTCGAGATTTAACTAATCCAATTCGATAAATGACATTGTCTAATCGCATTTCTAAAATTTTTAATAAAAGTTCGCCTGTTTCTTTTTTCTTTTTTGCCGCTTTTTGAAAATAATTTTTAAATTGTTTTTCTAAAATTCCATAAATTCGTTTAGCTTTTTGTTTTTCACGAAGCTGTTTTCCATATTCTGAAGATTTAGCGCCTTTTTGTTGTTTAGCGCCATGAATTCCCGGAGGATAATTCTTTTTTATTAACGCGCATTTAACTGAAACGCAACGATCCCCTTTTAAAAAAAGTTTTTCTCCAATTCTCCTGCATTGTTTGCATGAAATTAGAAATTCAGGACTTACGCAGTTTAATTAAAAAATGGCTAAAGTTAGCGAAAATTGAATTTTTGTTAATTTTTCATTTTTAGCTAATATTAGCCAAATGCACATTAATAGTGCGTAACTCCTGAAATTAGAAATTCCTTTTGCTTTGCAAAAGGCACTATACTCTTCTTGGTTTGCGACGACGACAGCCATTGTGTGGAATTGGCGTTATATCTTTTATTGATAAAATAGCTATTCCATTAGAGTTAATAGCTCTAATTGCCGCATCCCGACCAGCTCCAATTCCTTTGATAAAAATATTAGCTTCTTTCATTTTTCTTTCTTCTTTGACTTTTGTCACTGCATCTTTAATAATTATTCCAGCGGCATAAGAGGTTGATTTTTTTGGTCCTTTAAATTTCATTTTACCAGCCGAAGACCAAGTCAAAACATTGCCATATAAATCTGTAATGGTTACAATTGTATTATTAAAACTCGCTTGAACATAAATTTGTCCTCTTGTAATATTTTTTAATATTTTATTTGTTTTTACCTTGCCTTTCTTTTTTATATTTTTCTTTGATTTCGTTTTTTTGTCTTGTATTTCAGAGATCTCTGGTTGCTCATTATTTAATTGTTCTTCAACTGTTGTAGTTGTATTATTTGTTTTTTGAGGCATAATAAATTAGCTTTTAGCTTTTAGCTTTTAGCTTTTTAGACATCTAAAATCTAAAATTTATAATTGTTTTTTTGTTTTATTGTTTTTTTGTTTTAGTTAATTGTTAATTGTTGATTGTTAATTGTTTCTATGTTTTTTCGTTGCTTGATTTACGGCCACTTCCCATAGTTTTTCTTACATTACCTCTTCTAGTGCGAGAATTAGTTTTTGTTCTTTGTCCCCGAGTCGGTAAATTTTTACTATGGCGGGTTCCGCGATAACAATTAATTTCTTTTAATCTTTTAATATTAACCAAAATTTCTCTTTTTAAATCCCCTTCTACTTTTAATTTTTCAATAATATTTTTCAAAATATTTACATCTTCTTCATTTAACTCTTTGCATCTTGTATTTGGATTAATTTTAGTTTGAGATAAAATTTTATCAGCCAAAGGACGACCAATACCAAAAATATAGGTTAACCCTATTTCTATTCTTTTGTCTTTTGGTAAATTTATACCCGCTATTCGAGCCATAAAATAGGCAAAAAATTTTCTAAGAGAAAAATTTTTGCAAATTATAAATTTTAAATTATAAATTTTAAATCAATTTTATCCGCCAGCTGGCGGACTAAATGATAAATTCCAACCAAAGGTTGGTTAGCTTCCGATTGAATTTAAAAATTTAAACATTTAGACATTCATTTAAAATTTATAATTTCAGGAGTTACGCACTATTAATGTGCATTTGGCTAATATTAGCTAAAAATGAAAAATTAACAAAAATTCAATTTTCGCTAACTTTAGCCATTTTTTGATTAAACTGCGTAAGTCCTGAATTTAAAATTTATAATTTCAGGACTTACGCACTATTAATGTGCATTTGGCTAATATTAGCCAAA
>JACQWZ010000059.1 GCA_016209005.1 Candidatus Kuenenbacteria bacterium | reverse complement strand
TTATAATATCCAAGCTCATCACTAATATTTATTAATTGCTTTTATCAAGAAAAATAATTTTTCAATTTTAATTTTTAATAATATCAATGTATCTCAAATTGAAAAATAATCTGTCTTGACAAACGGGACCCCTTTAATGAAGGACTTTAAATTACGAAACGTAATTTAAAGTAAATTCAAAATTCTAAACACCAAATTCTAAATAAATCCAAAATCCAAATAAATTAAATTCGAAACAATTAATTTTAATGTTTTGTATTTTGGATTTTGGTTATTTGAATTTATTTAGGATTTAGGATTTTGAAATTAGGATTTTACAAAAATTTTCTTAAATTTTTGTTTATTGTATGCAAAATTTATTTGGAAGAAAAATTAAATTATTTTTTATGATGCATTGGTTAAAAATGCTCATAGGTTTTATTTTAATTGTTTTAATTGTCCTAGCTATTTGGGGATTAGCTTCTTTAGAATCTTTTTATCGCAATCTTACTTTGGCGACTATGCCAATTAATTTGCTTGTTGGTGGAATCAATGCGTTAATTTTTGTTTTTCTTTATTTATTTCTTTTTCAAGGCGGACTATCCAAAATGTCCGCGAATAAAGTTAAGGGCGAAAAAGTTGATATTAAATGGAGCGATGTTATTGGCATGGACGAATCAAAACAAGAAGCTTTGGAGGTTGTTGAATTAATTAAAGATCGAAAACGTTTAATGAAAATCGGAGGAAAAATAATCAGAGGACTTTTAATGGTGGGACCTCCGGGTTGCGGGAAAACTTATTTAGCCAAAGCGATCGCGACTGAAGCAAAAGTTCCTTTTCTTTCAACTTCTGGAAGCGAATTCACGGAAATTTTTGTTGGCGTTGGGCCGTCAAGAGTGAGAAAACTTTTTAAAAAAGCAAGAATGTTGGCTTATGGTCACGGGGCTTGCATTATTTTTATTGATGAACTTGACGCCATTGGTCATCAAAGATCTTTTAGTATGATGGGTGGCGGACAAGAAACAAATTCTACTCAGAATCAACTTTTAGTTGAAATGGATGGATTAAGAGAAAAGGGCGCGAATGTTATTGTTATTGGCGCGACTAACGCGGCTGAAGGAATATTAGATTCAGCCCTTTTAAGACCGGGTCGATTTGATCGAAAAATTTATATTGACCGTCCAGATCTTGTTGGCAGAGAAAAAGTTTTTAAATATTATTTAGATAAAGTAAAACACGATTCTTTAATTAATGTTTCTCGATTGGCTCGAAAAGCGGTTTATAAATCTCCAGCTGATATTGAAAATATTGTTAAAGAATCTGCGTTGATCGCGACTCGAGAAAATAGAGACGAAGTTCAATATAAAGATATTACCGAAGCGATTGAAAGGATTGATATTGGCGTTAAACGTCGAAGAAAAATAACGTCAAGAGAAAGAGAAATGATCGCTTTTCATGAAGCTGGCCATTTGATAATAATGTATCTTTTACATCCAACAGATGATGTTTTTAAAGTTTCAATTATTTCACGCAAAGAAACATTAGGTATGGTTTATCCGCAACCAAGAGAAGAACTTTTTACTTCAAGCAAAGATAAAATTTTCGCTGATGTTAAAGTTTTTCTTGCCGGATATGTCGCGGAAAAATTAAAATATGGAACCACTTCTGATGGAGTGGTAAGTGATTTTAAAGGAGCGATGAAAATAGCTCACAATATGGTTTGGAAATTTGGCATGGGGAAAAATGGATTTATCGGCGATTACACAATTATTCCCGAGACTCAACTTTCTGAAAATGTAAAAGAAAAATTAAACACCGAAACTCAAGAAATTCTTTTTTCTTGCGTTAAAGAAGTGGAAGAAATATTAAAAAAAGAATGGAAAATAGTCGAACGATTCGCCAATGAATTATTACAAAAAGAAGAATTGGAATATGATGAGATTGAAGAAATTTTTAAAGAAGAGGGGATGAAGAAAATATAAAATGTAAATATCAAAAATTAAAATGACAGTTAAAAATGTAAAATTAAAAATTAAATTTTTTAAATCCCAAATCCCAATATCAAATATCAAATAAAATCCTAAATTAAAATAAATTATGTTATTTTTTGGGATTTTGGATTTGGGATTTATATTTTAAATTTTATTTTAAACTTTGCATTGTCATTTTACATTTTGATTTTTGCATTTTGATTTTTTTATGTCTGACTTAAAATATTGGATTGCGTTTTCGTATTTGCCGGAAATTGGAAGCAGTCGGTTTAGAAAATTTTTAAATTATTTTAAAAACTTAGAATTGGCGTGGAAAGCCAGCGCGAATGAATTGAAAGAAACCGGGTTAGATGAAAAAATTATTGAAAAAATAATTTCAAAACGCAAGGCAATAAATCCAGATGAAAAATTAGAAATATTAAACAAAGAAAATATTAAAGTCATTACTTTTAATGATCCGCAATTTCCAAAACTTCTTAAAGAAATTGACAGTTGTCCGGCTTTATTATTTTATAAAGGAAATTTTCAAAAACAAGACGAGTTTAGTTTGGCGATTGTTGGCACTCGGAAAATGGGCCTTTATGGAAAACAAATCGCTTTAAAAATCGTCAAAGATTTAGTTCAAAATAATTTAGTCATAGTTTCTGGATTAGCAAAAGGAGTAGACGCTTTAGCTCATCAAATTACTCTTGAATCAAATGGTCGAACAATCGCTGTTTTAGGTTCTGGATTGGCTAAAAAAAGTATTTATCCTTTTGAAAATCAAAATTTAGCTCAAAAAATTGTTGAACAAAATGGACTTTTAATTTCTGAATATCCTCCGGAAATTACTCCTCAAAAATATTTTTTCCCTTATCGAAATAGAATTATTTCCGGCTTGACTTTAGGCGTTTTAATAATTGAAGCTCCGGAAAAAAGTGGAGCGTTAATTACCGCCCGATACGCATTAGAACAAGGCCGTGAAATATTCGCTGTTCCCGGTAATATTCACAATTTAAATTCGGTTGGTTGTAATAATTTAATTAAAATGGGAGGCAAATTAGTCAATGATGCCAATGATATTTTAGACGCTTTAAATTTTGTCAGAACAGTCAAGCCGCTTGTTAAAAAAATTATTAAACCTTCAAACAAAGAAGAAGCCGAATTGTTAAAATATTTATCTGAAGAATCGATTTACGTTGATAAATTAATTGAATTTTCTAAACTTGATTCAACTGTTGTGAATAGTGTTTTAATGATGATGGAAATCAATGGAAAAATAAAACATCTGGGAGGAATGTATTATATCCTCGCTTAAAAGTAAAACAAAAAAACACAAAAACACAAAAACAAAAGCAACTGTTTACTGGTTGCTTTTATCTTTGCCTATTTAACCACTGGTAGTTTATTGGTCTACTGATGGACTAGTAAGTATCGGAAACTGAATATTTAGCTCCCTTGATAAAGAGCCTGTCCCGAGCTTATCGAGGGAGGGTTTGGGGGATTTTTCAAAAGAAAGAAACCCTCTAAATCTCCCTTATCAGGGAGACTTAAATGCGCGAAGCGCCTATTTTATTGGTAAATTAATTTTTATTTTTTGTTCTTATGCAAGAAACGCAGATTTTGGTTTTTTCCCCATCGATTTTTTTTGTTTGCAAATTTATATGTTGTCGTTTTTTAGTGGCAATATTTGAATGACTGCGACTATTAGCATTAAGCGATCCTCGTTTGCAAACAGAACATTTTTTAGACATAAAAAATAAATTAAAAAGTAAAAATAAAAATGAAAAAGTAAAAAAACACTAAAACATTAAAACAAATTAGTCAGAAAACAATTAAATTAAAAGTTAAAAGTGTAAAGGGCAAAGTCACAGTTTCAAGTTAAAAGTTTACCCACCCACTTTTTACTATTAATTAAAAAAATATTTTTAATAAATTCAAAAAGTGAGGGGTTTAATTTTATTCGTCAGCTGGCGGATTTAACTTTTAATTTTTAACTTTAACTTTGAACTTTTAACTTCAGGAGTTACGCACTATTAATGTGCATTTGGCTAATATTAGCTAAAAATGAAAAATTAACAAAAATTCAATTTTCGCTAACTTTAGCCATTTTTTGATTAAACTGCGTAAGTCCTGAACTTTAAACTTTTAACTATTTTTAGAATACCACATTTGTGTTTTTTTGAAAAGCCTGATATAATGTTTTTATGCTTTTTGAATATTTATTTACACAGCCATTATTTGCGATTGTTACTCTTTTAGCAATTATTTACGCCCTAACTGTTCATGAATTTTTTCATGCGTTTGCGGCTACTTTTCTAGGAGATAACACAGCAAAAGATTTGGGACGATTAAGTTTAAATCCTTTGGTTCATCTTGATGTTGTGGGTTTTTTAATGTTATTGCTTGTTGGTTTTGGCTGGGGAAAACCCGTCCCTTTTAATCCAAATAATCTTAAAAATCACAAATGGGGCTCGGCGATTATCGCTTTTGCCGGTCCTTTGTCAAATATTGTTAGTTGTTTTATTTTTTTAGGAGTTTTAAAATATTTAATTCCATTTTTCAATTTATCGCCAAGCGATTTATTAATTTATTTTTTAAATTATTTAATTATAATAAATATAGTCCTGGCAATTTTTAATTTAATTCCAATTCCTCCATTAGATGGTTCCAAAATTTTATTCGCTGTTTTGCCGAATCAATTTGAAAATTTTAAAATTTCTTTAGAACAAAACGGCCCATATATTTTAATTGGCCTGCTTGTTTTAGATAATTTATTTAATATCGGAATTTTTAATACTTTATTTAATTGGATTATTAGTTTAATTTAATTTGACTTTTTAAAATAGTTATGGTATTTTAAAATTATAGAATTGGAGAGGAAATATTTTTATATTAATTTAATTTTAATTTTAAATTTGAGACTTAAGATTGAACGAGTATGATTCCGCGAAAAGGGATAAATAAATTTAGAAATAAATTTGCAATAGATTTTGTATGGAATTAACTAAAAAACAAATTCAAGAAATTGTTGATTATTGGAAACAAGGAGCAGAACATGATTGGGAAACAGCGCAGTCGCTTTGGAATTCAAAACGATATGACGCATGTCTATTTTTTTGTCATTTAGTTCTAGAAAAATTATTAAAAGGTTTGGTGGTTAAAAGAACAGAAATTATGGCGCCACATATCCATGATTTAGCAATATTATTACAAAAAGCAAATATTATTACAAATGAAACTCAAATTAAAAAACTAGCTGCTTTTACAAACTTTAATATAAAAGGCCGTTATTCTGATGTTAAATTTATTTTTTATAAATTATGCACTCGTGAATTTACTAAACAACATTTTGAAGAAGCTAAAAAAATAATTTTATGGTTGAAGAAACTTTATCAAAACAACAAATAAATAATCTTGTACAAAAACTTGCTAAACAGGCAAAAAAAGATAAAATGCCTATTGGTAAGGCTTTTGTGTTTGGTTCTTATGCAAAAAATACAGCAAATAAAGATAGCGATTTAGATTTATGTTTTATTTCTTCAAAATTTAAAGATACATTTAAGACAGAAGTATATTTAAGAACTAAAATTTATTTTTTAAAAGATCCTAAAATAAGCATTCCTGTTGATGTAGTGGCTTTTAGGCCGCAAGATTTTCAAATAACATCGCCTTTGGTTTATGAAATAATAGAACATGGGAAGGAAATTAAATTAAAATAATTTTTATTTTATTGTTTAAAAATTTTGTCATTGAAAATTATTTAAAAATTAAAAATAAATTAGAAATTGCAGGACTTACGCAGTTTAATCAAAAAATGGCTAAAGTTAGCGAAAATTGAATTTTTGTTAATTTTTCATTTTTAGCTAATATTAGCCAAATGCACATTAATAGTGCGTAACTCCTGAATTGTAAAAATTTTCTTAAATTTTTGCTCATTATTATGCCCACAATTAATCAACTAATCAGCAAGCCAAGAAAAAAGAAAAGAACTAGAAAAGTTTCAATTCTGGGAATGGTTTTTAATAGTTTAAAAAGAACAAAAAGAACATTGTCTAAGGGAGCGCCTTTTAAAAGAGGAGTTTGTCTTAAAGTTGGAACAATGACTCCTAAAAAACCTAATTCAGCTTTGAGAAAATTTGCCAGAGTTAGACTTTCAAATGGTATGGAAGTAACCGCTTATATTCCGGGAGTTGGCCATAACTTGCAAGAACATTCAATTGTCCTTTTGCGAGGCGGAAGAGTTAAAGATTTACCCGGGGTTAGATATCATATTGTTCGAGGCGTTTTTGACACTCAAGGAGTACAAGGAAGAAAACAAGGTCGTTCGCTTTATGGAGCGAAGAGAGAGAAGAAAGCATAAAAAACAATCAACAATCAACAATTAACAATGAAACAAAAAAACAAAAAAACAAAAAAACACAAAAACAATAAAACAAATTAACCTAATTGATCTAATTTTAATCAAAAAAAATCAAAAATTAAAAGCTTGTCCCGAATCTGTTGAGGGATCAAAATGTAAAATGACAATGCAAAATTTAAAAATAAATTTAAGAAAAAATTATATGACAAAGTAAAAAATAATTTTAACATTTTAATTTGTCATTTTGATCCCTCAACTTCACTCGGGACAAGCTTTTGATATTTACCCCTCACCCTTTGTCTCTCATTAAAGTTAAAAATTTAGTTTTTTTAATCTCTTTTGCCTAATCGTCAAAAGGTGAGGGGTTTACATTTTAATTTTATATTTATTAGCGTTTTATTTGTGTTAGTAGATTAGTGGTTGACTTTATCATTATAATTTTCTACAAGCTAAAAGCTAATTTTTATGAGAGGAAAACCGGCTTTTAAAAAAGAAATATTGCCTGATCCAAAATTTAATAATATTATAGTCGCTAAATTTATTAATCACATTATGAGTCATGGAAAAAAAACTACAGCCCAGAAAATAGTTTATGGGTGTTTTGATATTTTAAAAGAAAAAGTTTCTTCGCCTACTGGCGGACTTGCTATCGGAGAAAAAAAAGACATTAATATTTTAGATGTTTTTAATAAAGCTCTTAAAAATATTACGCCTATTATTGAAGTAAAAGGAAGAAGAATTGGAGGCGCTAATTATCAAGTTCCAACAGAAGTTAAAGGGAATCGAAAAATTACATTGGGACTACGATGGCTTATTACAGCGGCTAGAGCAAGAAAGGGAAGATCTATGAAAGAAAAATTAACAATGGAAATTTTAGACGCTCTAAATAATGCTGGTGGCGCGATTAAGAAAAAAGATGATGTCTATAGAATGGCCCAAGCCAACAGAGCCTTCGCACATTTCGCCAGATTTGGACAGAAACATTAAAATACAAAAACACAAAACACTAAATTCAGGACTTACGCACTATTAATGTGCATTTGGCTAATATTAGCTAAAAATAAAAAATTAACAAAAATTCAATTTTCGCTAACTTTAGCCATTTTTTGATTAAACTGCGTAAGTCCTGAAATTATGAAATGTGATTTTGCGTCATTGCGAGGAGGCTTCCGACGAAGCAATCTTATTTTTTTAGTCCAATTACTAGATTGCTTCGCCTTGAGTACAAGGCTCACAATGACAAATGTTTTTGACACATTTCGTAATTCACAGTATCTATTAAAATTTTATCTATTTTAATCACTAATTTTGGTAATTTTTAATTTAAAATACAATTTATGGAAAAGGAAATTTTAGAAATTATTTCAAAGAAAAAAAATAAAAAATAAAATTTCAAAACCAAATTTTAAAAGCAAACAGGAGGCTACAAAGAGGCAATTTTAAGGGGTTTTTTTAAAGTCAAAATCCTAAATCCTATTTATGACAATTAATGAATTTATTAAAAAAAGGCCTCATTTAATTTGGTATACTAAAAATTATGACAATCTTGATCCCGAATCAATTGTTGAGGCGGTTTTGAATTATGGGAATTGGGATGATGTGCAAAAAATGATAAAAATTTTAGGAATAAAAAAAACCGCTAAAATTTTCAGAGAAAAATCAAAACCGTCAGCAATAGGAAGGCAAAATTATGCCATTAGAACAAAAAATTTTTTTACTCTTTATTTTAATAAATATGCATAAAGAAATTTTAACCAAAGAACAAATTGAATTATTGTCATTAGTAAAAAAATTTATTAAGGATTTTGGTTTGGTTGGCGGAACAGCCATTGCTTTGCAAATTGGCCATAGACAGTCAATTGATTTTGATTTATTTTCCAATAAAGAATTTAATAATATTAAAATTAAACAAATAATAAAAAGAAGCGGATATAAGATTAATAAAACATTTAAAGACGAAATTGGACAATTTACTTTTTTTGTGAATAATGCGCAATTTACCTTTTTTCATTATCCATTTAAAATTAATTATACTGTGTGTTTTGATAAAATAAGTAAAATGCCCAGTCTTTTAACATTGGCGGCAATGAAAGCTTATGCTTTGGGAATGAGGGCTAAATGGAAAGATTATGTCGATTTATATTTTATAATAAATAAATATCATTCTATAGAAAAAATAGTCAAAAGAAGCAAGGCTATTTTTAGGGGTGAATTCAATGAAAGAATTTTTCGCGAGCAATTGACCTATTTTGAAGATATTTCTTATAAAGAAAAAATTGTCTGGATGAAAGGATTTGAAACTGATGAAAAGACTATTAAAAAAGAATTAATTAATTTTAGTTTGACTTAAAATTTATACTAGAAGAAATAGAACCTCAATTTTTAAAATAATTTTTGAATTTTATTATATTTTAAAATTTTTAGAGAAAGGAAATTCACCTCGTTAAATAATTTTAAATTTTTATAGATTAGAGTAAAATTTATTGCATAATGCCAGATACATATTGGACTCCATAAGGCCATAGCTTTATGAAAATACAAAGTATCTATAGAGGTATTAAAGGATTTGTAAAATTGTATGAATATGGGTATAAATATACCTATATGATTACAGAAAAAGCC
>JACQWZ010000051.1 GCA_016209005.1 Candidatus Kuenenbacteria bacterium | reverse complement strand
GATTTTTCCAATTCCTAATCTGAGTGGGATGTATTTGAAAAGCGCTGCTGATTTGAGCGATTGTTTTGTCCCCTTTGATAGCAGCTAAAGCCACTTGGGCTTTTTCAAGAGGAGTAAATGTTCTTGGTTGTTTCATAGATTTCTATCATACCATTTGTATCTCATTTTGCAAAAATAACTGTCTAGATTTATGGGACCATTATAGTCATTAGCAGATTTTATGTTGCCTTCATCGCTTGAAAAATTTACAAAACAAGGAGGCAAAATTTATTTATTGCACAGCAAGGACGATCCAGTTGTTCCATTTGCGCATCTTGCAAAATATCAGCAAGTTTTGCCCAATGCGAAAACAATTATTTTTGAAGACAGAAAACATTTTAACCAAGAAACATTTCCTGAAATTACAGAATTGATTAAATCAATTTAAATAATTTAGCTTGAATTACAAAATCCCACATCTCCTCCCCCTTGATGGGGGAGGATTAAGGAGAGGGTGTTTAAATGTTATGTTTTCCCTCACCCTCCCCTAACCCCTCCCATCAAGGGAGGGGAAAAATTTGGAACCCCTCCCATCAAGGGAGGGAAAAAATTTCAGAGTTTTGTAATTCAAGAGAATTAATTAAATCAATTTAAAATTTAAATAATCAATATGTTTAACAAAAATCAAATTTCAAAATTTAAAAAGGTGACAGTCGCCTTTTTTGATAGTTATTTTTTTGGCTAAAAATAACTAAAATTAAACCATAAACCCCTCACCTTTCATCCTTTATAAAAAAGAGTGAATGTTTTATTATTAAACAAGATATAAAATTTTCGAAAGGTGAGGGGTAAAATTACATTTGGCACGAATTTTATTAAATGATCTTTTACTAAATAAAACTATTATGCGAAAATCAAAGATATTTCTTTTTATTTGTTTGGCTTTTATTCTGGGTATTTTTATAAGTTCATGGATAAAAATTCCTTCTATTTTTTTAGAAGGTTTTTTTGTTTTTGAAATCTTTTGGATTATTTTTTTGTGGCCGAGAGACAATGAAAAAATTTTAAGTTGGGATAAAAATAAAATTTTTAATATCAAAATGACAATTATTGGTTTTTGTTTTCTATCTTTAGTTTTTGGAATTTTTTATCTTCAAAAAAGTTTTTCGCGCCAATCCGCATTGCAACCGTATAATGACGCAAAAGAAGAAATAATTTTAAAAGGAATTATTCTCAACGATTTAGGAAGTAAAAAAAATTCTAAAAAAATTATTTTTGAAGTTTATGAAATTTTCACCCAGAGAGCGACCAGCCCTTGGTTGGCAAATTCAAATTCTCAAAAAATTAACCCTATTAGATCTTTATTATCTAACAGGGTTAAAGAAAAAATTTTACTTTATTTACCGCCCAAAATAAATTATCAATATGGCGATGAATTAGAAATTAAAACAAAATTAAAAACTCCATTGGAGTCCAAAGATTTTTCTTATAAAAATTATTTAGATCGATACCATATTCATTCAATCGCTTACTATCCCAAAATAAAGTTTCTGGCTCAAAATAAAGGAAATTTTATTCAAAAAAATTTATTTTTATTTAAAGATAAATTTAAAGAAAAAATCTTGACCATTTTGTCTCCGCCAGAATCTTCTTTTTTAGCCGGACTTTTAATTGGAACTCGCGAAGATATTCCTTCTCAATTGATAAATTCTTTTAATATCACTGGAACTATTCACTTGATCGCGCTTTCTGGTTATAATATCACAATTATTGGCATTCTTTTAATGAATTTATTTTACATTTTGTATTTTTCCAAATCAGCAAGTTTTTGGTTGACAATTATTGGAATTATTTTTTTCGTAATTTTAACCGGGGCCGAGGCTTCGGTTGTTCGAGCGGCAATTATGGGAATTTTAGTTTTATTGTCTAAAAAAATTGGCCGCTTAAAAAATATAACCAATGCTGTGGTTTTTACCGCTTGCTTAATGCTTTTATTTAATCCTAAAATTTTACGTTACGACATTGGTTTTCAATTATCCTTTTTGGCGACTTTGGGAATTATTTATCTCTCCCCTATTCTTTTTAAAAAAGGATTTTATAAAATTCCCAATATTTTACAATTTAGAGAATCTTTTTTAATGACTGTTTCGGCCCAAATTATGACTTTACCAATCATTGTTTATAATTTTGGACAATTATCTTTAATCGCGCCAATCACAAATGTTTTTATCTTGCCAATCGTCCCCTTATCTATGCTTTGGGGTTTTATCGCGACAATAATTAGTTTTTTTTGGGTTTGGTTAGCTAAAATTGTTGGATTTTTTGCTTGGATATTTTTGGCTTATGAAATTAAAACCATCAAACTTTTCTCTGAAATTCCTTTTGCTTCTATAAAAATAGAAATTCATTGGTCAATTGTGTTTTTAATTTATGGTTTAATTATTTTATGGATCTGGAAAAATCAAGAATCATTAAAACAATAAAACATAAAAACACAAAAACACAAAAACAAATTAACCTAATTAACCTAATTTCTAATTGACCTAAACAATTTCACAATGACCCAAAGAATTAAATCCCAATATCCAAATCCCAATTTACCCTGTTGAATTTTGTGAAACAGAAATTTCATTAAGAATGAAATTATTTAACAGGGTGAACAAATAAAATCTCAAATCCAAAATCCCAAAAAATAACATAATTTGTTTTGATTTGAGATTTGGGATTTTATTGGATATTTGATATTGAGATTTGGGATTTTAGTCGTTTGAGATTTGTTTAGAGCAATTAGGTTAATTAGAATAATTAGAAATTAAAACTGTGTTTATTCGTGTTTATTTATGTTAGTAAATTAGTGGTTGACTTTATCTTTTTAATTTTTTAAATCTACAATCTTCAACTGTAATTCTCTATTTCCATTCCATTCATTAACATCAATTTCAAAAACCGCGTCGATTTTGTCGTTTATTTTTAATTCTTTTTTTCCAAAACCAAAACCAATCATTTTAACGATTTTTTGTTGATCGTCCGCGACTAATAATTTTAAATGTTGTTGATTTTGTCCAAGTTTTTCTAAATTTATTATTTTTAAATTTTTAACTAAAAATTTCGGTTTAGAATTTTCTCTTCCATAAGGTTCAAATTTTTTCAATTCATCAAATAATTCCCAACTTGCTTCGGACAAATTTATTTCTTGATCAATCTTTAAAATTGGAATTAAATCTTGATCTGAAATTTCTTCGCTAGCTATTTTACTTAACTTCTCTTTAAAATTTTTTAAATCATCTTCTAAAAAATTAAAAGCGACCGCGCCGCTATGTCCGCCAAAAGAAAACAAAAGGTCTTTCACTTTTTCTAAAGCAACGATTAAATTAAAATTGTCAGATCTCCCAGATCCCTTTATTGTCATTTTTTCCTCATTGTTTACCCCATTAGAAAGTCCAGCCTCTTGCTCTGTTTCTGTTAAAGTATCATTTTTTCGAATGAGGTTTATTTTTTGTTTTTTAAAAGTCATAGCCATTACCGGTCGATTAAAAATTTTACAAAGTTGTCCAGCCACCAATCCCAAAATTCCTTCCGGCCAATTTTTATCCAGAACAAATAAAATTTTTTGTTCGTTTGTGATTTTTCCAATTTGATTCAGAGCTTGTGAAACTATTTTTTCTACTAATTCTTGTCTTTCTTGATTAATTTGATTAAGTTTCTCGGCTAATTTTTTCGCTTCTTCTTTATCTTGAGTTTTTAAAAGTTGATAGCTTACATCAGCATGACTCAATCTTCCAGTAGCATTAATTCGTGGCGCCAATTGAAAACCGATATTCCAAGTATCTAGCTTGTAGTTTGCCTGCCCCGTAGGAAACTTGCTTTCCTTTGGGGTAGCTTGTAGCTTATTAGAATTTAAATCAGAAGTTAATCCAGATACTCTAATTAATTCTCGTAAACCGATTCTTCTAGTTTTATTTAAAACAATTAATCCATATTTAGTTAAAGTTTTATTTTCTCCCAACATAGGAACCAAATCTGCCACTGTGGCAATGGCCACTAAATCTAGCAACCACTTTTCAAATGCCTGATTATTGTTAATTGTTTTAGCCAAAGGCTGATTCGCTTCCTCTGGTGGAAATTGTTGATTGTTATTGTTAATTGCTAATTGTTGATTGTTGGCTGATAAAAGCGCTTGAACTAATTTAAAAGCTACTCCGACTCCAGCTAAATCCTTAAACGGATATTTATCCTCTATTTTAGGATGAATTACGGCAAACGCTTTTGGTATATTCTCAAAAACAGGATGATGATCGGTAATAATTATATCAATTTTATTTTTTTGAGCGTATTCTACGGCTTCTTTACTTTTAATTCCGCAATCAACAGTAATAATTAATCCTCTACTCATTTTAAGTTCTTTAATTTTTTGACTTAAACAATTAATTGCTAACTCTTTTAATCCATATCCTTCTTTTTCTCGATGAGGAATATAAATATCAGTTTTTGCTCCTAATTTTTCTAAGGTTTCAATTAATAAAAGTGAACCGCAAATTCCATCGGCGTCATAATCTCCATGAACCATAATCAATTCTTGATTTTGAATTGCTAAAAAAATTCTTTCTATCGCTTTTTTCATTTCAGAAAATAAAAAAGGATCATGGACATCTTGACTATAATCTGGATATAAAAATTCATTAATTTGTTCCTGCGTTTTTAATTCTCTATTAAATAATAATTGCAAAATAATTGGATTAATTTGCGGAAATTGATTTTTTTCTTCTATTAAAATTGGCTTATTAATAATCCAGCGCATAAAAAATCAAAATGTAAAATGCAAAAATCAAAATGACAATGCAAAATTGAAAATTAAATCATTGAATTCGTCAGCTGGCGGATTGTCATCGTGTCAAGCAATTAAGGAATGTTGCCGAACTTTCATCGGCTCTGCAACTAAAAATGTTGCCAAAGGAGCAGATGATTTTTTAAAAATTTCGACCTTTTTTTGTGATACAATTGTTATATGCGATTGTTTTTTACAAG
>JACQWZ010000050.1 GCA_016209005.1 Candidatus Kuenenbacteria bacterium | reverse complement strand
TTGATATTTCTTATTTCCGGCTCTTTCCATTGATATCCTTTTTTAATCGCTTGTTCTTTTGTCAAGGGAAAATATTCCTGAGCGATTGTTTCGTTGTAGCAAAAAGGTGATAATTCTGGTGGAAAAAATTCTCCATATTTACAAATTATTTCTTTTGTTTTGATATTTGTATTTTGGTCATTTGAATTTATGTGTGATTTGTAATTTCAGGACTTACGCAGTTTAATCAAAAAATGGCTAAAGTTAGCGAAAATTGAATTTTTGTTAATTTTTCATTTTTAGCTAATATTAGCCAAATGCACATTAATAGTGCGTAACTCCTGAATTTTGAATTTGGTGCTTCGAAACATATGGCATTTCATTCATGTGTTCAATAATCTTTGGCACTAATTTTTCATATTCTTCTTTGATATATTGTTTATTTAAAATACAATATTCTTTGTGACGAAGGCCAATACAACCGAAGAGATAAGAACAAGAATGACAATTAAAACAATAATAAGTATTATGGCATCCCCAAACAACAACTGAAAATTTAGTGCGAGATGATTGAATACCATTATCAACACCTTCATAAAGAAGTTCAGAACGATCTCCTATGCCAGGCCCACCATCATAAGAATCTTTGCAATTTGCGCCTCCCCACCATAAAAATTTTGAATCTTCAACTAAACCAAAAAGATCAAAACAAAATTGAGAATTTTTTCCTTCCTCAATATTATCACCAATTACATTAACTGTTTTTTTAAGATTGGCATATTTATGCAATGCTGTTTTAAAAATCTCTTGAAATTTTTCTTTCATTTCTAAAACTTTTTTATAATCTCCTAAATTAAATTCTTGTATTTTTCTTTTGTATTCCTCCTTTGAATGAGGTTTATTAAAAATATAATATGCTTTATTGCGTAAATTAACACATCCAAAACAATCATTACAATTCGCGCAATCAAAAAGAAAAAATGAATCATTGCAATTGCGACAATTTCGACTATAAAAAAGACAATAGCAATTATAACAATTAAAAATTTCATAACAAAGTTGAAGTTTATTCCCAATATAAATATCAGACGAATCGGTACATTCCCAGACACGATTAGAATATGTCATATTTTCATTTCCTAAAGAAGCTGAAACTAAATAACAACTTTTATTATTAGCTGCGTGTTGACAATATTCACTGTTTACTGAATGACCATCAAATAAAGCAAGCATTGGCACTTTTTCAAGTAATTCTCTAAATTGTCTAAAAAATGGCCTAAAAAAATCATAATCCATACCATAATCCATTGGATCCCATTTATCTGACCACCAAGTTTTGTAATCATAAACCTTAAAAGATTTATCAGAAGAAATTGCTGAAATAATATTTTCTTCTGAAAAATCATTTTTTCTTTTATAAAGAGATGCTTCGTTTCTCCAAGTCATCCTTCTCTGTATCCGACACTCCGGACAAAAAGTTGGCGCCGGGACTTTGATTTTTTCATAAAATTCAAAATCCTCGGGTTCAATTATAAACTTCTGTTGGCAATTCTGGCAGATTTTTGTTTGTGCTTCAGCCATAATAATAGTAAAACATTAAAAAAATATGTGTCATCTCGACCGAAGTCCCGACGCTCTGGTCGGGACGAAGTGGAGAGATCCCTTTGACGTAGTAAAAACACAGGTCTTGCCATACATCATATTTAAGGGATTCCTCCACTTCGTTCGTTCGCAGACTCACTCTCTACAGACTCACTCTCTTCGGTCGGAATTTACCCTGTTAAATTCTGTAAAACAGGAATTTTATTTGATAAAATTATTTAACAGGGTTCACCCTGTTAAATCTGAATTTTATTTAACAGGGTGAACAGAGTCTTTTTTAAAACATTTAAAATTTAAAATTGATTTAAAATCTTAAATCGAAAATCTTAAATCTTAAATTTCTTTACTCGCTCTCCGACAAAGGGATTTCTAATTTATTTGTTGTGGCAATATCAACTGTATCGCTAAAAGATTGATAGCCGACCATATTAACTTCTATGGTATAAATATCCGCTTGCAAAGAAGGAAAAAAAACTTGCCCGGGAATACTGCAAGCAGTGGTAAAGCTCAAAAAAACATCTGAAAAAATTGGAGAATAATTTGTGTCTTGGGTGGAAAGAAAAGCTTTATATCTAAAATAACGTTTGCTATCAGGTGGAATATTTATCGCTGTGTTGCTGTTTGTGTAATAAGTATTTGGCGTTTCATCCGGTCCTTTAAATTCCCACACCCCAGGAGAAATGGTAGGACTAAAAGCCAGTTGAAATTTTAAACAATCAGTTCCACAACTTGGGGTTTGCGTTTCAGGTTGCCAAAAAATATTTCCATAACTTACCGCGGAATTGCCAACATCAAAAGTGGAAGAAATTAATTCTCCATAGACTGGATATGTTCCCGAATATCTCCAATTCAAAGTAATTTTTTCTAGGACTGGAGTTTTTTGCAAATCATCGGTTCTTAAAATCGCTTTCCAGCGAAGATCATATCCTGAATTAACAAAATCATGAGCTTGCCCGGGAGTGATTGGTTCAAAATTTACTCCACCATCAGCCGAAAGAAAAAGATCTATTGTTTGTCCGTTTAAGTCGCGTTGGATGGCAATTGTCGCTCGATCAATAATTCTATTGGCCGTATTATTAACTCTTAAAGATTGGGTGACATCTGAAGGATGATATTGTCCATTTTCATATTTTAATTTTACTTCATGCGCCTGAATATCCCATTCAGCCGTTGTTTGAGCCGCGTCTTTATAAATAGTATTTTCAAATTCTTCTTTATATTGATCGGTTGGTTGTCCAATTAAAGGCAAAAGAGAGACTTCTCCCTGAGAAGTAGTAACATCTATATTCCCATTGTCTGAAAAATATTTTGTTTGGTCTGTAAAATTTTCTTGACCAGATCCGCCTTGCCAATTAGTCTGTCTAAAAACGCCAAATCCGGTAATTTTTATTTCATCATATCCTGTTCTATAAAGATGAACTTGAGCTCCAGACAAAGGCTGATTAGAACCGGCGTCTTTAATAGCCACTAAAAGATTATTTGTGGTTTTTGGTTTTAAAATTAAATAAAAATCTTGAGTGGTGTTGGGTTGGATTCCAAGCGGTTGCAAGGGATTGGTTCCCATTAAATCATAACTAGTTGATGTTGGAGAAATAAGGCTGGCAATATAAGTGTCCCATTCTAAATTATTATTAAAAATAAATTTTCCAGCGGAATTAGTGATTTGATTTTGAGAATATTTATAAACATTTGGGTCAGCGCCGATTAATTTTAATCCTTGAAAATTAAAATTAGCGTTTCCAATTGATTGACAATTTTCATCAACGCTATAAACATTTAAACTGCTTAATTTATCAATAGAAAAACTAATGCTCGTCACTAAATTTTCTAAAACGCTAGCGTCTGGTTTTGTTGGATTTGGATTAGTTGGAGGATTAGAAGGCAAAGTATAGTCAGTTGAAAATCCCGTTTTGGTTACTTCAATATGATATTTACCGGCTGAAACAGGCAAACTAAAAAGTTGCAAAAGTCCTTCATTATTAGTTTGAGCGTTAATTATTACATCCGGATCAACATCGGTATTTTCTACATATACAGAGGCTTGTGGAACATCGATTCCGTTAGCGTCAAATACTTTGATAAAAAGCGTTCCAGAATTAGACGCTGATTCCACTCCTTTAGGACTGAAAGTAGAAATTAAAGAAACTGGTTTGCCAAAAAATCTATTCCAACTAATTTTAACTTCCACTTTTTTATAATCAGATGGTGTGGTGTCAGTCGGAGCTGTTCCATCAAAAGGATCGTCAATATAAGTTGGAGTAGTTTGAATTGTAAATTCAATGTTATTTTTATTTATTGTTTGAGAACTTGGAATCTCGCCATGTGGCCAACCTTCAGTCGTTCCAATATTAGCGTAAGGTAAATTTCTAATTATTTCCATTTGTTGATTTGCTAATTGAATAGCAATAATTTTCGCCCCGCTTGATCCCAAAGTTTTATGAGCCATTTCAAACATTCCATAAATACCAAGAATGACAATCATTAAAATACCGATTGTCGTTAAAAGTTCAACTAAGGAAAAACCTGTATTAACTTTTAGAAAATTAAATTTTATTTTTTTTTGATTCATAAATTAAAAATTTAAGCATTATTTAAAAATTCAAAAATTTAAAATTCCTTTGAAATGCAACTTTTGCGTCATTGCGAGGAGGCTTCCGACGAAGCAATCTAATTTTTTTAGTGCAATTAAACAACTAGTGAGTACAAGGCTCGCAATGACAAGTGTTTTTAACACATTTCGTAAATTCAAAATTGTGTTTTTCTTTCCTAAACCCTAAACGTCCCGACGTAAAGTCGGGATCCCGACCAGAGCGTCGGGGCTCTACGCTAAACCCCTCACCTTTTTTCCGAAAAAAGGTGAGGGGTAAACGCTAATTTTCAAACTACTTCTTGAAGGTAACATTTCTCACAATAAACAATCTCTGGTCTGTCTGGCGAATAAGTTGTCTCAAATTCATTAGAACAAGGTTGGTCGCCGTGGAAATGTTCAATGGTATTTTTGTAGACGCCATTTGATGAATGAGTTCCATTACATTGGCATTTACGATGCCATAATTTCAAAGGATTTCTTTGTTTAATTCTCTGATAATGCCGACAATTAGGACACAATCTTGGCAAAGGCAAATTCATCTTTCTATAAAATTCTAATTCTGGTGCAATTATTTTA
>JACQWZ010000049.1 GCA_016209005.1 Candidatus Kuenenbacteria bacterium | reverse complement strand
GACCTTTTATAAGGAAAAGCATCTAAAGTAGCCACAAGACCATGCTTTTCCCAAAATATCAATACTTTGGCCTTATATTTGGCTTTTTCTGTAATCATATAGGTATATTTATACCCATATTCATACAATTTTACAAATCCCTTAATACCTCTATAGATACTTTGTGTTTTCATAAAGCTATGGCCTTATGGAGTCCAATATGTATCTGGCATTATGCAGGATTGTCAGATAGTTTTTTCTTTTTCATAATTTTTAAAAATTAATGTCTCGTCCATTGCCCATTAACAAACTTTTCCATTTACCATCACCAAATTTTGCGCGCCGATAAAATTGATATACCATTGCTTTACTTATTTTTTTTAAAATAATTTATCTAATTCCCCACTTGGTTCATAACCGCAAACACCGCTGCGGGGAGAGTTGGCTAATACTAAAAGATAGTGTTCTTCTTTTTTATCTTCTTCATTATGATATTTTTCACAAAATCGCTCCAACAACAAATCCAATGATCGCACTTCCAATTATTCCTATTCCGATTATTGGCGCATATGCTCTGGTGATAATCGCTGACGGCAAACTCAATCCAGCCCCTAATAATAATCCTATCGTAAATCGTTCAATCACTTGGAAGCTCGGCTTCCAAGTTACTATATTTTAATTATTCTTCAATTTCCATCAACCGATTGTATTTTGCGAGACGTTCGCCACGGGAGAGGGAGCCAGCTTTGATGTAATCAGCGTTAACCGCGACCGCTAAATCAGCGATAAAATCATCGTTTGTTTCTCCAGAACGATGAGAAATAATAATTTTATAATTATTATTTTGAGCTAATTTTATACATTCAATCGTTTCGGTCAAGGTTCCAATTTGATTTAATTTTATTAAAATCGCGTTTGCGCAACCCTGTCCAATTCCTTTTTGTAATCGCTTTACATTTGTCGCAAAAAAATCGTCCCCCACAAGTAGTAATTCTGAATTCTGAATTCTGAATTCTGAATTTAGGTATTTCCATCCATTCCAATCATTTTGTTCTAATGGATCTTCGATTGAAATTAAAGGATATTTTTTTGTCTAATTTAAATATAAATTTATTAATTCTTCACGCGATAAAATTAAATTATCAGCTTTTAAAATATATTTATCCCTCACCTTTTTTCCGAAAAAGGTGAGGGATTTATTTTTTTCTTTATTGTAAAATTCAGAAGCGGCTGAGTCAAGACCTAAAAACATATCTTTGCCGGATTTATATCCAGCTTTTTTTATCGCTTCTAAAATTATTTCAATCGCTTCTTTATTTGAGCTAATGTCTGGAGCGTAACCGCCTTCATTTCCGACATCGGTGTCATAGCCCTTTTCTAATAAAATATTTTTTAATTTATGAAAAATTTCAGCCCCCATTCTAACCATTTCTTTAAATTCTTTTCGCGAAGGAATTATCATAAATTCTTGAAAATCTAAATTTGTGTCCGCGTGTTTTCCTCCGTTAAAAATATTAAACATTGGAATTGGCATCGCGTAACGCGTAACGCATAACGCGTAACATTTATTTATATATTCATATAATTTTTTTCTTTCAGCTAAGGCGCCAGCGCGAGCGCAAGCTAAAGAAACGCTTAAAATGGCGTTGGCTCCTAAATTTGATTTATTTTCTGCGCCATCTAATTCAATCATTTTTGAATCAATTTTTTGTTGTTGTGTTACATCAATGCCTTTTAACGCTTGAATAATTTTTGTGTTCACGTTTTTACAAGCATTAAGAACACCTTTACCATTATATCTTTTAGGATTATTGTCGCGCAATTCTAAAGCTTCGTAAATTCCTGTTGAGACTCCAGATGGCACAGATGCTTTTGAAGAAATTCCATTTTCTAAAATAACAGTTGTTTCAATTGTTGGATCTCCCCGAGAATCCAAAATCTCCCGAGCGTAAATGTTTTTTATTTTAAGTGATTTGTTCATAAATTAGCTTTTGTGGAAAGTTTTTCTAAATCTTTTTTTAATTCTGTCGTTAAAAGAAGTAATTCAGGTGGTTTAATTTTTGAAAGTGAAATTTCTAAAGTTGCTGGGACTTTTTCATTTACACATCGAAATAAATGATAATTTTTAAAACCGGGAATAATTTTATCGGTTGGAGGTCGATGAAGATCAGCTTTATAGCTTTGTTTCTCTGGATCATTAGTCCAACTATCATTTTCATGAAAATGATAGTTGACTAAATATTTTTTATAAGTTTTAGCAAATTCTGTGAATTCTCTAAATCTTAATATTTTTTCTTCTTGCTCATCGCGACTTAATAAACTATGTCCGGTATCAAAAGTTAATTGAATAGAATCAGGCGTATTTTGCATAAGAATTTCAAAATCCGAAATTTTATTTCCAACATTCCAACTGTCCTTTGAGGAATGAGCTTGGTTTTCAACGCCAATTTTTATATTCCAGCCCTTATCTTGAATCATATTTCCAAGTTCAATAAAAAATTTATTAGCATTTAATAAAAATTCTTTTTCTATTTCTTTCTTTTTTTCTAAAGGAATTTCTAAATGATTTTCAATATTTTCTAATTTATATTTTTCAAGAATTTCTTTAAATTTATATTTTAAAATAGAATATGGTGGATGCACGGTAACTATTAATTCATTAGATGGATTGCATTCGCGTCGAATATCTTCTAATAATTCAAAACATTGAAATAAAATTTTATGGTCTTGATTTTCTCCAGGAGATAAATTTATATAGGATTTATCTTTAGCGTCAAATTTATCAGGTAAATGAACTTGAAGAAAAATCTTTTTCTTTTTAATAAATTCAAAAAGTTTTTCTAAATTACGTTCATTTTTCTCAAACCTTTTTGTATCTTTATTCCATAAAAATAATTTTTCTGATGATGAAAATTGTTCTGGTTTAATTTCAATAATATTAATCGGAAGGTTTTCGAGTTTTTTTATATCATCTAATTTTCTAAGATGAGTCCCTAAACGTATTGGTAAATCAGCTACTTCTAAAGGATCTCTGAGAGGAATATATTCAAAATTTTTTTCAATTTTTTTATCGTTAAAAATTGAAAATTTTTCTAGGGTAAGAACAGACATAAAAAAAATAAATTTTAATTTTTTAAGAAGCTAAAAAACCATAAGTTATTTTAGTATAACAAGATTTTTAAAATAAAACAAAAAATTTATTTTATTATTTGTGATGTTTTATTTTTATAAATTTTTTAATTTTTACATTTATTTTTCATTTTGATTTTTGATTTTTGATTTTTTTATCATTCATATCTCAACGCTTCGATTGGATCTAATTTTGCCGCTTTTTGAGCGGGATATAAACCAAAAATTATCCCAACCACAAAAGCGACAGCGAAACTTATAATTATAATTGGGAAAGAAACAATAAATTTCCAATTAGGATAACCAAAATAATGCGCTAACAACGTCACAATAAAAGAAAGAGACGCGCCAAAAATAATTCCCAATAATCCTCCCAAAAGAGTCAAAACTATTGCTTCAAGCAAAAATTGTTTTAGAATATCGGAATTTTTTGCTCCAATCGCTTTTCTTAATCCAATTTCTCTAGTCCGTTCAGTTACAGAAACCAGCATAATATTCATAATCCCAATCCCGCCGACTATCAAAGAAATCGCGGCGATTAAAGAAAGGAGCAGGGAAAGAATTCCCGTAACCATGCTTACCATTTCTTGAGCGCTTTTTTGAGTAATTAAAGTAAAATCATCATTTTCAGAATTAATAATATTATGTCGTTCTCTCAATAAAATTTCAATATCTTCTTTGAGTTTTTCTATAGATTTTTCATCTTTCACTTCTACATTAATTCCATGAAGATAGGTAATGCCAACTATAAATTTTTGAGCTGTTGAATAAGGAATAATGGCTATTTTATCCATATTAAATAATGTTTTTGCTCCTAATGAAGGTAAAACGCCAATAACTTTATAATTTTCTTTTTTTATTTTTATTTTTTTATTTAAAGGATTCTCTTGACCAAATAATTTATCAGCTATTTCTTTGCCCAAAACAACGACCTTGGCTCTTTCTTTTGTTTCTTCTTCTGTAAAAAATCTGCCTTTGTCTGGAAAAAAATTAAATATATATTGAAAATCTGGATGACAGCCATAAACCATTTTTCTAGTCTCTTGATTTTTATATTTTATCACAACTGTGGAATCTATTTCTGGAGTAGCTCGGGCAATTCCAGAAAGTTTTTTAATCGCGAAAAAATCTTTTTCTTTTAAAGAAACTGTGAGCATTTCCATCATATTTTGAGGTCCGGGTTCTGCGCCTGTTTTTCCCGGAGTAATAGCAATAACTTTTGAACCAAAAGAATTAATTTCATTTAAAATTAAATTTTCAGCTCCTTTGCCAATCGAAACAATTAAAATAACAGAAGCAATACCAATAATAATGCCTAACATTGTTAACGCGCTCCGCGTTTTATTTATCAACAAAGCCTTAAAGGCGATTTTGAGAGAGGAAAACATAAAAAATGAAAAATTCAAAAATCAAAATAAAAAATGACAATGCAAAGTTTAAAATTTAGAATGTCATGTCAAATGACAAATTTTCAATCAATGACAAAGTTTGTCCCGAGTGAAGCCGAGGGATCTAAATGACAAAAAGAATTAATTTTCAATTTTCAATTTCTAATTTTCATTAAATTTTCAATGACTCAATTTTCAAACAAAAACAATAAGAAATAAGCGTTTAGAAATTCTGTCATTGAAAATTTAATAGAAATTGAAAATTCAGGACTTACGCAGTTTAATCAAAAAATGGCTAAAGTTAGCGAAAATTGAATTTTTGTTAATTTTTTATTTTTGGCTAATATTAGCCAAATGCACATTAATAGTGCGTAAGTCCTGAAATTAGAAATTAGAAATTATTTATATTTTTAGCTAATATTAGCCAAATGCACATTAATAGTGCGTAACTCCTGAACTTTGATTTTTACATTTTAAATTTTATATAATTTGCCCATCTTTCATTTTAATCACTCTTTCTGCATATTCGGCTATGTCTTTTTCATGAGTGACTAAAATTATTGTTCGGCCTTCTTCATTATTAAGTTTTTTAAAAATATTCATTATTTGAATACTTGATTTACTATCAAGGTTGCCGGTTGGTTCATCGGCAAAAATTATTAAAGGATTGTTTATCAAAGCGCGAGCAATAGCGACTCTTTGTTTTTCTCCCCCTGAAAGTTGAGAAGAAAGATAATTCAGACGATGACTTAAATTAACAGCTTCAATTACTTTTTGAGCTTTTTTATTTTGCATTTTTTGATCAACTTTTCCAAAATAAATTAAAGGCAATTTTACATTTTCTAAAACCGTTGTTTTTGGCAATAAATTAAAAGTTTGAAAAACAAATCCAATTTTTTTATTTCTTAGTTCCGCTAATTTATTATCTGAAAAATTTTGGATATTTTCTCCGTCTAATTCATAAAGACCAGAACTTGGACGAGCCAGAAGACCTAAAATATACATTAAAGTTGATTTTCCAGAACCAGATGGCCCCATAATCGCGACAAATTCTCCTTTTTTTATATCAAAATAAAGGCCGCGCAAAATTTTTGTCACGACCCCGTCATTACAATATTCTTTTTTTAAATTGCAGATTTTAATCATAAAAACACAAGAACATTAAAACATTAAAACAAAAAAACAAAAAAACAAATTAACCTAATTGCTCTAATTAACCTAAACAATGCCACAATGACCTAAATAATTAAATCACAAATCCAAATTCAGGAGTTACGCACTATTAATGTGCATTTGGCTAATATTAGCTAAAAATGAAAAATTAACAAAAATTCAATTTTCGCTAACTTTAGCCATTTTTTGATTAAACTGCGTAAGTCCTGACATTGTAATTTTGAATTTATTTAGAATTTGAGATTTTAAATTTGGTGCTTAGCCTTTTGGCTTATTGGGATTTATTTAGAACAATTAGAAATTAAAACTGTATTTATTTTTTATTTTCCGCTTCTTTTTTCATTTCTGCAAGCCGGGTGTAATAATCTGAAAATTCATTCAAATGCGCCAAAGCGATTTTTCCAGTTATCAATGGATCATCATTTGTAATATTGGTGCGAGGGTCTATTAACCCATACTCTAACTCCACATCCATTCCTATTCTAAATTGTTCAACATCAAATTTGCTCCAATCAATTCCCAATTTCTCGCCAATCTTTTTAGCTTCTTCGGTTGTGAAATGTTTTTTGTTGTTCATAAAATTATTGGTTAAAATTATCCACAACTAAACTATTAACAGCCGTTTTTATTTAATGATACTATAATAATGGAATTGCCGTTGTTCCGAACTGTCGCAACTCAATGCGCGCGTTCCCGCAAGGGATAGAAACAGCGGTTTTTATTTGGGCCAAACTTGAACATATATTTCTCTCGCTTTTGTTATTTTTCTATAAACCTCTCTGTCTCCTTTATTTGTAAAATTTCTATGTATTGCGCCAGCTATCATATCCGCAAGCTAAATAAGATTATTGGAATGCGAAGATTGAATTTTTACTTTTTTGACAATACTCGCTCCAATTTTCTTTCTTAAATAAGTTTTAAATTCTCGCTTAAATTCTCTTGATCCGCTGCCATCAATAATAATTATTGCATCTCTTAGATACGGTTTAGCGTTTTCAAAAACTAAACTGCAAGCATATTTATAGAACGACTCCTTAATTTTAAAACCATCACCATATAATTTTTGCGGATTTTTGTTAATAACAATTCCATAATAGAAAAATGTATAAGGCAGGACTGCCTCAAAAAATTTAATTCTTTGGTCTTTACGCAATTTACTAAACTTAAACTCAAACCCCCCGCAGGCAGTTTTAGTTCCCCTTTTTAAAAGTTCTATTCTTTGATCGCAAGCTATCGCTTCCCCGTTTTCTTCAAAAGAAATTAAAACAATCACAAAATAACGACTTAAACCTTGTTCTATTTTTAATCCGGTATCTCCGGATTCATCGATAAAAACTAACATAAATTTTTAATTGCGTTTTTTTGGTAAATCTAAAAATAATCTGGCCTCTTCGGTTGTGAAATATTTTTTGGTCATAAATTTTTGATTAAAAATTACAATTTCAAATCTGTCCAATTTTTAAATTCACCTTTTTTAAATTTTTTACTGTTCTCTGTAAAATAAACCCATCTTCCGTTGCAGTTTCTTTCATCCGTGTTAGCAACTATTCCGCCAAATAAATTTTACCTTTTTTGTTTGTTATTCAATTAAATTTTTGACTTTTTGTTATCCTATGAGAGTATTTTATTTTCTAAAGCTTCCTCAAATTCTTTTTTTAATTTTTCATTGTAAAAAGGCAACCCTATTAGTTTAAAGTGTTTATTTTCTACTTTCAAATCAGTATCCGCTTTTCCTTCCATTTCCAGTAAAAATTTTTGTTTCCAACCTTCTTTAGAATCATCAAATCTGCCCTGTTTATCTTTAAATTGATCTCCTTTCGGCTCAATGAAAATCTGGTAAATACTAATCACATGATTTCGCCTTTTTAGTAACATTATGAAATCGGGCTCAAATGCTCTGCCTTCATCAAAATCAAAGACTTGAAAAAATTTTTCGTTGCGAAGTAAAGCAATATCAGAATATTTTTGTTTTAATTTTTCTATAAACCCATCAATAAAACTTATAAATTTCTACTCTTCATCCGTTCCGTAAAATTCATTCTGGGCATACCAATCTTTTTCGGCCAGATTGATATCTTCCAATTCTCTATTTTTAATTTCGTCAATATCTATTTTTATTTTCTTATCTTTAAAAACATTCTTCAGCATTCTTGCTTTAAACAAACTAGTGCCGACAAATTCTGAGGTTTTAATCCTTGCTTGTTCTGTTATATTTTTAATCACAAACAGAGATATACTGGTTTCGTTTTAGATTTCCCTTTTCTATGTTAATTTTTTATGTTAAAATGTAGATATAAAATAATTTTAATTTTTAACAAAAATTTATGTCTACAAAAATTAAACTTACGCCGGAACAAAAAGAGAAATTAT
>JACQWZ010000048.1 GCA_016209005.1 Candidatus Kuenenbacteria bacterium | reverse complement strand
GGTTCGAATCCCACCACCCCGACCAAATTAAACATACGTTACTAAAAAATATTACGTTCACTTTATTTGCACGCACAATAAAAATACAAATAAAAATATGCTATAATAAATTAGTTTAAATTAAAAAATACAGGAGTTACGCACTATTAATGTGCATTTGGCTAATATTAGCTAAAAATGAAAAATTAACAAAAATTCAATTTTCGCTAACTTTAGCCATTTTTTGATTAAACTGCGTAAGTCCTGAAATAACAATTATGAAATTAATAACAAAAGCTATTGTAACTGCCGCTGGAACAGGCACTCGCCTTTTGCCAGCAACAAAATCAATGCCAAAAGAAATGTTGCCGATCGTAGACAAACCAATTATTCAATTAGTTATTGAAGAATTGGTCGCGGCCGGAATTCAAGATATTATTATAGTTACCAAATGGGACAAAAAACCATTAGAAGATCATTTTGATCAAAATTGGGCATTAGTTCATGAATTAAAAAAATCAGGCAAAGAAAAATTATTAGAAGACACTAAAAAAATATCAGAATTGGCTAATTTTATTTATGTCAGACAAAAAGGCCCGTACGGCAATGGTACACCCATTTTGTCCGCAGCCAGTATCGTCAGAAATGAACCATTTATATTTGTTTTTGGCGATGATTTAGTTAAATCAAAAGTGCCTTTTGCTAAACAAATGACAGATGATTATAATAAAACCGGACATTTATTAATGGGCGTTCAAAAAGTTTTAAAAAAAGAAGTTGATCGTTATGGAATTGTAAAATTGAAAGAAAAATCTATGCAAATCCAAGATATTATTGAAAAACCATCTATCAAAGATGCGCCATCGCAATTCGCAGAATTTGGAAGAATGATATTAAATCAAGATATAATAGATATTTTAAAAAAAACACCATTAGGAAAAGGTAACGAACTTTGGATAGTTGATGCTATAAGACAATATATAAAACAAGGTGGTGAATTTTACGCTAAAGAAGTTCAAAATAAAAATAGCGATGAATGGTTAACTACTGGCGATCCACTTAATTATATGAAAGCTATGCTTAAATACGCTTTTGAAAGAAAAGATATTGGCAAAGAAATAAAAAAATTTACCAAAGAACTATTGAAACAATAAAATAAAAAAACAATAAAACAATAAAATACAAAATTAATATATTGAGAGTGTAGAACAATGTTTTTCTACCGCTTTTTAAAGCGGGTTTGGCGACTTTGTCGCCAAGTTTACAGGCTAAAGCCTGTCAACCCGAACTAAAGTTCGGTAGAAATGTTTATTATTCTACAGTCTAATATTATAGTTTGAAAATTATTTCATTGAAAATTTAATGAAAATTGAAAATTGAGAATTGAAAATTTTGCAAAATTTTTTTAAATTTTGCCTATTTTATCCTTTTTTATCTTTTTTTATGCTAAAATCAACTGTAAGTAAAATTATAATCTTAGGTTTGCTTGGAATTTTTTTGACAACAACTGGTTTTGGGTGTAAATTTTTAGATAGAAAAACGCAAGAAGCGATGAAGCCGGTGGAAATAAATTATTGGCGCGTTTTAGATAATAAAACAGACAGCCAAGATGATTTTGTGGACATTATAAAAAATTACAAAGCTATCCATCCAAATATTACTATTAATTACAAAGAATTGCGTTATGAAGAATATGAAGAAGAATTGTTAAACGGTTGGGCTGAAGATCGAGGACCGGATATTTTTTCTATTCATAACACATGGGTTGGCAAATATAAAAATAAAATTTTGCCAATGCCTAAAGAATTGCTTATTCCACAAACAATCATCACCGGCACTTTTAAAAAAGAACCAAAAATAATAATGCAACCAAAAGCAACTCCGTCTTTAAAAATTTTAAAAGATAAATTTGTCGATGTGGTTTATAAAGACGCGATTAGAGAGGAACAAGTTTATGGCTTGCCTTTGTCAATTGATTCTTTGGCTCTTTATTATAATAAAAATATATTAAATAACGCGCGCATTCCTTTGCCGCCCGCAACTTGGACTGAATTTATAGAAATGATTCCCAAAACAACCATTGTCGATAAAGAAGAAAATATTATTCAAGCCGGAGCCGCTTTGGGAACGGCTAAAAATATTGCTAACGCCTCGGATATTTTATCTCTTTTAATGATGCAAAATGGAACGCAAATGATTGATGAAGGTAATCGGGCAACTTTTAATCGAGCCTCTCAAGCTCAAGAAGCCGTTGCGCCGGGCGAACAAGCTTTAATTTTTTATACTGATTTTGCCAATCCAACAAAAGAAACTTACACTTGGAGCGATCAAATGCCAGAAGCGTTTGATTCGTTTATTCAAGGCAAATTAGCTTTTTATTTTGGTTATCTTGGCGATCTTTATCTTATTCAAAATCAAGCGCCAAAATTAAATTTTAGCATCGCCCCAATGTTGCAAATTGAAGGAAATCCAGAAATAAATTACGCGAATTATTGGATAGAAACGGTTTCTAAAAAAACCAAATATTCAAACGAGGCTTGGGATTTTGTTTTATTTGCCACTCAAGAAGAACAAGCTAAATTATATTTAGAAAAAAATAAAAAACCCACCGCTTTAAGAAATTTAATTAAAAAACAAGAGGAAGATTATGATTTAAGTATTTTTGCCAAGCAGGTTTTAACCGCTCAAAGTTGGTATCGCGGAAATGGTGGCGATTTCGCAAAAAAAATATTCAATGAATTAATTGACGAAACCTTAAAAGGCGGTGTAGAATTAAAACAATTATTAAATCTCTACGCCGAAAAAATTAATCAAACCTTCTGAAAAAATTATAAATTATAAATTCAGGACTTACGCAGTTTAATCAAAAAATGGCTAAAGTTAGCGAAAATTGAATTTTTGTTAATTTTTTATTTTTAGCTAATATTAGCCAAATGCACATTAATAGTGCGTAACTCCTGAAATTATAAATCAAAATCTAAATAATAATCCAAAACGAAAAACAAAAAAGCCAAAATTACAATCAAAAACCTAAAACCAATCTAAAAAATAATATAATCTGCCAATTGATAGATAAAATTTAGTATTTTTTGATTTTTGATTACCCGCCGTTTTGTGTTTTAGCTTTAATGTTATTCATTTATAATTAATTTATAATTTCAGGACTTACGCAGTTTAATTAAAAAATGGCTAAAGTTAGCGAAAATTGAATTTTTGTTAATTTTTCATTTTTAGCTAATATTAGCCAAATACACATTAATAGTGCGTAACTCCTGAATTTATAATTTCTTAAATTATGTCTAAAAAATTCGCCACAATTTTTCTCTCCCTATTTCTCTTGTCTTTTGTTTTTATTCTTATTCCAGTTCAAACAAATGCTGATATTTTGGGCATACCATTGTCGAGTGATTGCTTATCAAAGGGGGATTGCACCCTCTGCGATGTGATAAAAATAGCGGTTGGAATAGCTGGATTTATTTTGAAAATTGTCGGAGTTTTGGCTTTGGCGCTTTTTATTTGGGGAGGGTTTGGTTTGATAATTTCAGCGGGCAATGAAGAAAAGGTTAAAAAAAATAAAGGAATTTTAGTCGGAACGCTCGTGGGAATTATCATCATTCTCGTTGCCTGGCAAATGGTCTGGCTAACTGTCGCGACATTAATAACACCGCCAGGCACAACAAAAAATGGATTAAAAATTTTAAAATATAAAGATTGGAGTGATTGGAGTGGCGTTTGTAATAAATCAAAATTAAACACAAAGACTGGGGAGAAAGAAGAAACAAAATCACCAGCAGTAACGCAACCAGGAACCGTACAACGAGGAGAAGAGTGCAGCACTACTATTGAAAATAAAAAATGCGATCCCAAATTTATTTGCGCAAAACATTGGAAGATTAATAAATATATATGCATTAATCCTGGAGCATATAATCCAGGACAATCTTGCATTCCTAATAATGAAAAAAGAGAATGTAAAAATAATCACGCTTGTCATAATGAAGTCCCTATTGATTGTGAAATAGTTATAGAATGTGGTAAATGTCAATAAAAAAACACTTTTGTTAGCTCCATAGTCCCTCTTAGGGCTGTGGAGCTAAAATGCAAGTTAGCCAATTAACAAATGGCTCCACAGGGCTACGCCACTATGGAGCCAACCCATTTTTTAATTTTTTAATTTTTTTATTCACCCCGTTAGATAATCAGCAATTAGCAAGATGTCTTATTTGGGGATTGATAATATAATATTTATGAACACACAAATATCATCAAAAAAAATATCTAACGGGGTAAAAAAAACTATTTTCTTTTTATTGTTTTTATTCGTATTTTTATCTTTTGTTCCAATAATACAAGTAGTTAATGTTAATGCTACTGATACTGTTCAACTAAATGATCCTCTTAATCTTACTGGAACAGACAAAGACCAACCTGTTCAAGCTTTAGCAACGCGAATTATTAAAGTTGTTCTTGATTTTGTCGGAGTGATAACTTTGGGGATGTTTATTTTTGGCGGATTGGTTTGGATGACCTCTGGCGGAAGCGAGGAAAAAGTAAAAAAAGGAAAAGGAATTTTAATTTGGGCAACTTTAGGTTTAATTGTAATTCTTATGAGTTATGTAATCTTAACTTGGTTTGTGAATTCCATTGGTGGCATTATATAACCCCATAAAACAACATCTAAAAAAACAAAAAGTATCAACATTTTGTACGATCGTGAGAAATGTTAATATAAAATTATTTTAAATTTAAGAAAAAGTCGGTATTCAATATTGGACGATCGTCATAAATTGAAACACAAAAAAATTTATAATTTATGATTTAAGATTAGAAATTGGAAGTTAAAATTTATCTAAACACGCAAGTTTTAAAATTAATAAATTTTCATTTCATATAATTTTTTATCTTTTATAAAATAGAGAATTTTATTTTTAGAGGAGAAAAATAAATTTTTTTCGCCAGTCGGCTTGTCCGCCATAGTTTTAACGAAGGCGGATGGAATAGATTCTAAAAGTTGGGTAACATTTCTTTGATCGCGACCATCTATTTCAATGGCCTTGATTGAATCAGATGAAATAATAATATAATTTTCTTGCGGATGCCAAATGGCTTTTGAAATTTTCTGACTCCAACGACCTAATAATTCATGATAACTTTCTTTTAGTTTTTCTTGATTTAAATAGCAAATCCACAATTCAAGATCATTATAGTAAAGCATTTTTTTTTGATCTTTTGACCAAGTGGCATCTTTGGCTTCTAAAATTATTTTTTGTGTTTCTGGTTGGATTTTAAATTGAGGAGAAATTAAATAAAGCAATTGATTTTTTTTATCTAAAATTGTGAGAATGCCAGTTGGAGAAGAAGATATAAAAAAATAAGAAGAGAGGGGCAGTTGAGTAATTTTTTTCTCAATTTCAATTAGAGAATTAAAATCATTTTCACTTATTTTTTTGTCAAGGCTATGATGGACGAGAGGTATGTGTAATTCATAAATTGTCTTAGACTCGAGATTTGTTTTAAGGTTTATACTTTTAAGGTCGACATTTTTATTTTCTAAATTTAAAGTTAAATAATAAATAAATTTTTTGTCAAAATAATAATCTAAAATATCTGTCGTTGATAAAATTATTGGAATTGTTTTTTTATCTTTTAAATTAATTTGAATTAACGCGGATTCATTTTTTATTTTAGTTGTTCCATAAAGGATTTTATCACTTTTTAAATCCCATTTGATATTTTGAATGTTTGGCGCAAATTCATTTAAAAAAACAATTTCTTCGGGCTTTTCTAAATTTAAAATTAAATAATTAGTTTTTCCTAAATTATCATTTCCTTCGACTAAAACATTTTTTTCAGAGGGACTAAAAGAAAAATTGTTTATTTTGGTGAAAGCAAAAGAGTTTAAAAATTTTTCTTCTTTGGTTTCAAAATTAAAGAACCATAAATCAAGTTTTGTTTTATCTTTAATAAAATAAATTATTTTTTTCTCGTTTGAAAATAATTTAAAGTATTCAATATCTTGGTCTAATGATAAGGCGGGAGTCGAATTTTTTTTAAAGAGAATAATATCTTTAGTAAAAGTCGTTAAATTTGGATTAATGGTTAATTTTTTTTGCCAGTCAAAAGAGTTGGATTTTTGTAGTTTAACTGAATAATTTCCGGGAAAAAGATTCATTATTTTTGCTGGAGTTTTTTCTTTTTGCAATTCTCCATTTAAAAAAATATCAGCGCCTTTAGGGTTTGATTCTAAGATTAAAACTCCTGTTTTTTGCCAAATATTTTTTTTGAAATTATAACGATATCCAGAGGCGTATTTTAAAAGAATCACTGAACTAATAAGAAAAGTTGTAAAGAAAATAAAAAGAATTATATAACGAGTGCCTAGTTTCATAAAAACAGTTTGTAGCTTATTAGCTTGTAGCTTGTAGGATTTTTCTAAGAAGCTAAAAAGCTAATTTTTTAGAAAGGGGACTGTCCCCAATTTTAAAATATCTTCAAAGGTTTTTAATATCTTTTTTAATTCCTCTTTACTGACGGCAAAAGTTGATAATTTGAAGTTTTTAGTAAGACCGGGTTTTATGCCCCAGATATTATTCTTTTTTAATTCTTGATAAAGAAAATATCGTCCTCTTTTTTCTTTTTCTGAAATTTCAAATAATTTTTTTGACTCAAAAAACATAAGGTCGTGATTATGCGGTTTTTCGCCTAATTGTTTTAATCCTAATTTTTCCATTTCTTCGGAAAACCATCTCGCTTTTTCCACTTGTTCTGGCCATTGTTTTATTCTCTCGCTAACTTTTGAAAATGAAGCCATAAGAGTCATTATTACTGTTCCGCGAGCCGTGCAACCTAAAGCTTCAATTTCTTTTTTGGGAAAATAGCGCGATTTTTTCATCAAAATATTTTCCCATTCTTTTTTCATTCCAATAAAACCAATCGGCCCAGAACTGGCCATTGATTTATGTCCGCTGGCAATAACAAAATCAACGCCAAGTTCTTCCATATTTACTGGCATTCTGCCAATCGCGTAAGCGGTATTTAATAAAAATGGAATATTATATTTTTTCGCGATTTCTGCTAATTTTTTTGCGTCAGCTAAGTTTCCGTAATTTCCATCTGGATAAGTGAGTAAAAGTAAAGCAATATTACCTTTTTCTTTTTGAATTTCTTTTATTGCTTCTTCATATTTGTTTGCATCAATTTTAAATTCTGGATACCCTGAATTTTCCACTATTTTTATTTTTAGTCCCGCTCTTTCTGCGGCGACATAAGTGGTGTAATGGCTGTTTTTATCAATAATGATAAAATCCCCATATTTGGCAATAGCGTTCATTATCATAAATTTTCCCTCTCTCGCGCCATTAGTTAAACAAACTGCGTCCGCGTTAATAAACTCCGGCAATATTTGATGAACAAAATCATAAATCGGCGGATTTTTAATTTCGTCCAATTTACCCTGACAAAAATCGCAAACTGAAAACCCGTCGCCCCATTCAACAAGCGCTTGCCGAGCCTCGTTTGTCAAAATTCCTCCGGCTTGAAGAGGATCAATATTTATCATCCCCCTTGTCTCCCGTTTTAGATTATTAAATTTTTTAAGAGAATCTTTTGGCATAAAATTTTTTAATTTAGTATACACGCTTAGCTTCCTGAATTGTTTGAGGATAGTATCTTTCTTCAACTCGTGCTTCAGTCCCTTCAACTCTTGTGTCTTGTTCAAAAAAAGCAACCGTGTGAATAAATCTTTGCCAAGCTTCTTCTCCGCGTTCACCCAAAGAATCCAATTTGTCTATAATTATTTTTCTATATTTTTGTATCTTTTTCCCTTGCCCCACTCTTAGATGAAACAAACCGCGCAACATATCGCCTGCTTCATACTTTCTGTCCACATAGCCATCAATGAGATTATTAATAATTACTTCGTTAATAGGGAAGACCCATGTATGTTCCACCTGACAAGGTTTTAGTTCGGGATTGTTTTGAAGTAATTCTTGTCGTATTTCCGCTTCATATTTTTGGGCAATTTCTTTCTTTAATCTTGGGTTTAATACTTTACCCTTCAAAATATCCCCCCTATTTCTGTCCGTATAAAAAACAATTTGTTCAGTTTTCATATTTTCTTTCTTTGCAACATCATCTGCCTCTAAATATACATATCCATCTATATCATTAGAAAATTTATTGTCTGTTCCTTTAGCTAAACTACCAAAAAGCGTCATACCAAGAATCTCAGGATATTTTTTTTGTAATACCTCAATTGCTTTTTGAATTCCTGTTCTTTTTTTTCGCTCGGGTTCTTCTGGTGAAAATGAAAATCTTTTTTCCATAAAATTATTTTAATAAAGTTTTTTAAAAATTGCTATACTTATTTTTTTCTTTTTGGTTTCTTTTTTACAACTCTTGCTTTATTTTTCTTTCGGCTGGCAAGAAGCTTTTTTACTTCTCTGTCAAAGTCAGAAATATAATTTTTGTCCTGTATTTTTTTGTATTTTTCATATTCTCCAAGAGCCAGTGCCTCTGCTACTTCATGGCTTACTTTGCCGGCATTTGTCAAAATTTCATACTCGCTAAATTGGAGAAAGGCATTGAGCTTTTCTGTCCAGTCCCTCATAGTCATTGCCCGACCACGAGCAGCCTGCATTTCGGCATAATCCAGATACATATTACCGATACGGTTGAGATGGATCAGTTCTTTTTTGTCCAAATAGTTTTTAGCAATCACCACATCGCTCGGCATAATTTTCCCGCTCGGGGAGCGTCTCCACGAAGTAAGCCCCATTTTATCTTTTTCACTACTGACACGACTTTGAACAATTTCCGCAGCAGTTTTGCCGGTAATGGCAAAATGCAGTTTGTTTTGCACGGTGGCAAAGAATTGTTTGCTTTCATAAGCTTTTGGTGAATAATCAATCGCTGTTGCGTAAATATCCGTGATCTTCTGGTAAATCATCCTCTCGCTTGTTCGTATATCTTTTATTTCCTCATAAAGGTCATCAAATAGCGAGTACTAAAACGAGACCCGTATTTCATTCTATTACTATCCAGAGCATATCCCTTGTGAATATAATTTTTCAAAATCCCGGTTGCCCACTGGCGAAACTGGGTACCTCGTTCGGAATTAACTCGATAGCCAACGGCAATAATGGCTTCAAGAGAATAAAATTGCGTTTGATAGCTTTTTCCATCTTCGGCAGTATGTGCAAAATTTGCACATACTGATTTTTCTTCTAACTCTGCTTCGGTAAAGATATTTTTTAGATGTTTTGTGATTACGCTACGATCAATAGCAAAAAGCTCCTACATTTTCTTTTGAGTGAGCCAGATGTTTTCTTCGGCATACAGCACTTCAATATTTACCGTGCCGTCCGGTGCCTGATAAAAAGTGATTTGGTTATCTGGTTTTTTTATTTTTTCCATAGATTTATTTAATATTTTTTAAGAGAATCTTTTGGTATAAAAAAATTAAAAATTAAAATGCAAAAATCAAAATGCAAAATGACAATGTAAAATTCAAAAATAAAATCTCTTTTTAATATTAACTAATAAATGAAAGAAAAACTATTCCTGCAAGCGT